>DASWXG010000821.1:0-2730 GCA_036405615.1 Prosthecobacter sp.
TGGCCATGCGGTCCAGCACATAGTTGCGCTCCTTCAGCGCACGTGTCGGGTTCTTGAGAGGCTGGATGTTGTTCGGGCTCTTGATCAGGCCGCAGATGGTGGCGGACTCCTCAATGTTGAGCTCCTTCACATCCTTGCCGAAATACCCCCGGGCGGCGGCCTGCACGCCGTAGAAATTCAGACCGAAGAAAATGCGGTTCAGATACAGCTCCAGGATCTCCGGCTTGGAATAATGCTTCTCGATGCGCTGGGCCAGAAAGGCCTCCAGGATCTTGCGTTTGTAGCTGCGCTCCAGGAGCTTGAAGGTCTGGCGAGCGAGCTGCTGCGTGATCGTGCTGGCACCCTGGTTCACCTCGCGGGCCACGATGTTTTCCTTCACCGCACGGGCCAGGCCGATGTAGTCCACCCCGTCGTGCTTGAAGAAACGGGAGTCTTCCTGCGCCACGAGGGCATCAATAAAGTGCTGCGGCACTTCCGTGATGGGCACCGGCGTGCGGTTCAGCACATACAGGCGGGCCATCTCGTCGCCATTGCGGTCGTAGATGATGCTGGCGGACTCCAGCTTCTTGAGTTCCTCCAGGTCGAACTTCTCCGCGTCCCGGCGCAGCGGCGCCACGATGATGCTGTAGGCGCCAAAAGCGGCCACCAGGCACAGGAGAAAGAAAGCCAGCAGGGCACTGAACCAGCCCCGGCGGTAAAACGGCAGTTTCAGGCCAGTTTCGCCGCGCCAGTTGCGCTCAGGCTTTGCATCGAGATCATCACGGTACATGGATGTTGGAAAGGAAGGGGCCAGGAAAGTAAGCGCCCTTCACAATCCGCGCCAGTCCTTTCCCACCCCCATGCCCCGGCTCGCCACCCTCCTCCAGGCCCAGCTTTCCTCCCTTCCTGGGGGCCGGATGCCCTTTGCCCAGGCCATGGAAATGGCGCTTTATCACCCGGAGCATGGCTACTATGGCCCCGGCCCCCGCCGGATCGGCCGCCAGGGGGACTTCTTCACCAGCGTCAGCGTGGGGCCGCTGTTTGGCCGGCTGCTGGCCCTACAGACGGTGGCGGAATGGGAAAAGCTCGGAAAGCCGGAGGGGTTTACGATCATTGAGCAGGGCGCGCACGACGGACAGCTGGCCGAAGACCTCCTTAACGCGCTCCATGAGAAGCCCCTGCGCTACCTCATTGTGGAGCCAAATCCACGCTACCAGGAGGTCCAGCGCCACCGGCTCGGCAGCCGGGTGGAGTGGGTGGAAAGCTTATCTGCCCTGCAAACCGGACCGAAACACGCCTTTTTCCTCTGCAATGAGCTGCCGGACGCCTTCCCAGTTCACCTGGTACGCTGGAACGGGGAGAGCTGGCAGGAGCTTTTCGTCGAAACCGCTGACGCTGAGACATTTTGCCTCGTTTCTGGGGAGCTGGCCTCCCCTGCCCTGGCAGCCGAGGTGGCACGGCTGCCCACCGACCTCGATCCCGGCCACACGCTGGAGATCAACCTGGCCATGCTGGACTGGGTGCGCGAACTGGCGCAGGCGGCGTTTCAGGGGGCCATCTTCATTGCCGACTATGGACTGGACGAGGACGAATTTTTTGCCGACTCCCGTGCTGACGGCACGATCCGGCGCTACTTCCAGCACCAGATGGACGGGCGCATTCTCGAAAACCTGGGCGAGTGTGACCTGACCACGCACATCAACTTCACCCGGCTGATCGACGAGGCCACCCAGCACGGCCTCAAACAACGCGAATACGACCTGCAGGGCCGCGTTCTGGGCCGCATGGCCATGCCCTGGCTGCAGAGTCTGGAGGGGCGGCCGCCAGACCCGGCCACCATGCGCCAGTTTCAGTCCCTGACCCACCCTGCCATGATGGGCCGCTCCTTCCGCTGCCTGATTTTGGACAAAGCCGCCCGCCAGCCCTAAGACGTAACACAACCATGCGCATCGGCATCACAGGAGCCACGGGATTCATCGGCAGGCACGTGGCCTCGGCGGCACGCGGGCACGGGCACAAGGTGGTGGCCTATTCCCGCCGCCAAGGTGAGGGAACTCTGCAACAGCCGCCCGACGCGCCGCACGCGCTGCCGGAGACTCCGCTGGACGCCTTGGTGCATCTCGCAGGTGAGTCCCTGATGGGTCTCTGGACGAAGGAAAAACGCCACCGCATCTGGACCAGCCGGGTGGATTTCACGGAAAAGCTGGTGGCCCACCTCGCCACCTGGAAGCCCGAGAACCGGCCCAAGGTCTTCGTCTGCGCTTCCGGCATCGGCTACTACGGCGACAGCGGCAGCACCCCGGTGGACGAGAGCACCCCTCGCGGCAGCGGCTTCCTGGCGGATGTCTGCGAAGGCTGGGAAAACGCCGCCCGACAGGCGGAAGCTCTCGGCATGCGGGTGGTTCTCCTGCGCACCTCCATGGTGCTGGGCAAGGACGGCGGGGCCTTCCCCCTGCTGCGCCGTGTGTTCAATCTGGGACTTGGCGGCCGTCTCGGCTCAGGGGAGCAATGGATGTCGTGGATTCACCTGGATGATGAGGCCGGACTCATTTTGAAAGCCATCGAGACTGAGGGTCTCACCGGGCCGATCAACCTGGCGGCACCGAATCCCGTGACAAATGCGGAGTTCACGCGGCAACTCGCCGCCACCCTGCACCGCCCTGCTTTCTTCCATGTCCCCGCCTTTGCCCTGCGACTGCTGTTGCGAGACATGGCCAACGAGATGCTGCTGGGCGGGCAGCGCGGCGTGCC
>DASWXG010000822.1:0-3118 GCA_036405615.1 Prosthecobacter sp.
ATGGATACCTCCGTGAAGAGCCTGGATGACGTGGAAAAGTTTCTCGGCGTTCCGGTGCTCGCGGTGGTCCCGAAGGATGTGGCGGTGCTGCATCGCACCAGCGGATTCAACCCTGATGCCGAGGCTTATCGCATTCTCCGGACTAACATTGAGTTCAACCGGAAGAATCCGGCAGCCAACTGCATCACGGTGACCAGCGGCGGGGCAGGGGAGGGCAAGTCCACCACGCTCTGCAACCTTGCCTATGTTTGCGCCCAGGGAGGGTACAGCGTCCTGCTCATTGATGCCGACCTCCGCCGCCCGCGGATGCACACGCTTTTTGATGTCAGCAACACGGTTGGCCTGACCAACTATCTCACCACCCAGGTGCAGATGGAGGAGGTGGTGGTGAAAACCGCAGTGGAGAATTTGTACTTCCTGCCCAGCGGCATGTTGCCGGCAGACAGCGCCGGGGTGCTGAACTCCCAGCGCATGACGGATCTGATCGAAGAAGCGAAGAGCCGTTTCGACCTGGTGCTGATTGACTCTCCACCCATCCTGGGCGTGAGCGATGCCTCTGTGCTGGCCAATGAGGCGGACTTGACCATGATTGTGGTCCAGCACAGGAAGCTGCCGCGCCACATGCTGATGCGGGTGAAGCAGACCGTGGAAAATGTAGGCGGGACCGTGCTGGGGGTTGTGCTCAACAATGTGGACCTGCGCAGCGATTCGCAATACCAGTACTACACCAGCTACTACACCTATTATTCGCCGGACAACCAGGCTTCTCCGGCCGGTGGAGCACCTGAAAAGCGCAAGAAGCTCAAGTCGGTACAGGCTTCCGCAGATGCGCCTGCCGCGCCCCGGGGTGACGTATTCTAACTATCTTTGTGACCATGAAATTCTTTCTTCTTCCTTTGCTTTCCATGCTGCTGGCCTTTTCGGCTGCCCATGGCCAGAATGGAGAGCTGCCTTTGCGTTCCGGCGACCGGATCAACATCACAGTGGGGGCGATCCCTGACAATGAGGTGGCCCAGATCCGTGGCGTTTACACCGTCAGCGACAGCGGCACCATCAACCTGCTGCACATCGGCGAGGTCAAGGCCGCAGGGCTGAAGCCTTCGGTGCTGCAGCGCTCCATCGAGCAGACTTACATCAGCCGCGAAATCTACACGCGTCCGAATGTGCTCGTGTCCATTGACAGTATGGGGGATGCGACCATGCGCCAGGTGACTGTCACCGGCGTTACCAAGCCAGGCACCGTTCCGTATCAGCAGGGGATGACGCTGTCCCGCGCCATCATGGCGGCCGGTGGTCCGACGCCGTTTGCCAGCATGAAAAAAGTGAAGCTGCTGCGTGGCGGACGCACCCCGACGATTCACAACCTGTCCTCGGGCATCGGCAATCCAAGCGTCGATGTACAAGTGCAGCCGGATGACCAGATCATCGTGCCGGAATAAGAAGCGTGGCACGGAAGCAACAGGATCCTGGAACACGGGCTGCCTTTGACGAGGTGAAGGCCATCTATGCGGAGCTGGAGCGGCGGCCGCTGCAACGCGACTGCCAGATGCGCACCCAGTGCTGCCATTTCCGTCTCACGGGTCGCACGCCTTTCCTGACACTGGGAGAGGCTCTCTATGCGGCTCAGGGCGTCAGGGCCAGTGGCCGCAAAGTGATGAAGGCCCACCCGGAAGGGGCTTGTCCGCTTCTTGGGAAAGAAGGGCGCTGCACCATCTATGCTCATCGGCCTTTTGGCTGCCGCACCCATTTCTGCCAGCCTGCCGGCGGCATGTATCCGCGCAAACACATAGCGGACTTGATCCAGCGCCTGGAGGCACTGGATGAGAAACTGGGGGGAGATGGATCCCGTGAACTGGAGCCTGCGGTGGCAGATGCCCTGGAACTGCGCTGAATTCTGCTGTTCGAAAGCATGATGGAGGGACGTTTGGCTTCTGTGAGGTTTGTCATTGCCAGTCTTTTTCTCGGCAGCGCCGCCGCGGCCGCTCCAGTGTCTTTCTCAAAGCAGGTCGCGCCGCTGCTGGTGGACCAGTGTCTGGAGTGTCACCGGGCTGAAAAGGCCAAGGGAGGCTACAGGCTGGACACCTTTGAGGAACTGCTGAAGGCAGGTGACAGCGAGGAGAAGCCGGTGGTGGCCGGAAAGCCCGAAGCAAGTGAGTTGTACGAACTTTTGGTTACCCATGACGAGGGGGACCGCATGCCGAAGAAGGCGGATGCGCTGCCGTCCGCTCAACTGGCCTTGATCCGTCAATGGATCGCTGAAGGGGCGAAGTTTGATGGCAGGGAGCCGAAGTCACCGCTGGCCAGCTTGCTGCCCCAGAAAGAGGTTTCTCTGGCCAATTATCCGCGCCCCCTCCCCGTCACCGCCATGGCCTTGAACGGCGATGGCAAGGTGCTGGTGACCAGCGGTTATCATGAAGTGCTGGCCTGGGATCCTCTCGCCGGCCAGATGCGAGGACGCATCGGTCAGCTTCCCGAAAGGATTTTGGGCCTTAGCTTTGTACAGGGCGGACCCTGGCTTGCGGTGGCGGGCGGTGTTCCGGGCCGTAGCGGCGAAGTCTGGTTGGTCAACTATGCCAAGCCTTCCGAGCGAAAGCGGCTGGTGCAGATGCGTGACTGTGCCTTGGGCGTTGTGACTTCACCGGACGGGCGCTTCGTGGTCAGTGGCGGGGCAGACAACCGTGTGCGGTGCTTTTCTGTCCCGGATGGCAAGGAGGTCTGGAGCCTCGAAGCGCATGCTGACTGGATCCTCAACCTGGCCATCAGTCCAGACGGACAACACGTGGTGACCGCCAGCCGTGACCGCACAGCGAAGGTTCTCAAGACAGCCACCGGTGAGGTGGAAGGAACCTTTACCGGGCATAGCGTGCCTGTGCTGAGCGTGGCTTTCTCTCCAGACGGCCAGGAAATCATCTCGGGCGGTGCTGACGGCGAAGCCCGCCGCTGGGGACTTAACGGCGTAGGAAAAAAAGACAGTACACAGCGTCCGGCCGGGCGGTCTGAAGTTCTGGCGCTGGCCTACCTGAATGCTGAGACGCCTCTGGCTGCGAGCGGTAACGGGCAGGTGAGTTCCATAGATATCAAGGCCCGGAAAACAAAGGCGCGACTGACCCAATACGAT
>DASWXG010000823.1:0-6660 GCA_036405615.1 Prosthecobacter sp.
CGTGAACAACGCCATCGCCTCCATGCAGGAAGCGCGCAAGCTGGGGCACGGGCGTGGTGGTGTGTTCTGGCAGACGCAGGGCAGCGGCAAAAGTTTCTCGATGGTGTTCTTCGCACAGAAGGTGTTGCGCCGACTGACGGGAAACTGGACCTTTGTCATTGTGACGGATCGTGTAGAACTGGACGACCAGATCGCCAAGACCTTCAAGACCTGCGGCGCGGTGAGCGAAGCGGAGGGTGACGAATGCCACGCAAAGAGCGGAGGGCATCTGAAGGAACTGCTGTGCGGGAATCACCGCTACGTCTTCACCTTGGTGCATAAGTTCCAGACGGGCGAGCTGCTGTGCGACCGCTCCGACGTGATCGTGCTGACCGATGAGGCGCACCGTAGCCAATACGACACGCTGGCGTTGAACATGCGCGCGGCGCTGCCGAAGGCGCTCTTCCTGGCCTTCACCGGCACGCCGCTAATCGCTGGCGAGGAGCGCACGAAGGATGTCTTTGGCGATTATGTGTCCATCTACGACTTTCAGCAGTCTATCGAGGACGGGGCGACGGTGCCGCTCTTCTACGAAAACCGGACACCGGAGCTGCGACTGATCAACCCGACTCTGAACGAGGACATCTACGAGGTGATCGAGAACGCCGGGCTGGATGAGGCTCAGGAGGACAAGCTGGAGAAAGTGCTTGGGAAGCAGTATCACCTCATCACCCGCGACGACCGGCTGGAGACCGTGGCGCAAGACATTGTGCGGCATTTTCTGGGCCGTGGCTTCACCGGCAAGGCGATGGTGGTGTCCATTGACAAGCTGACGGCGCTGAAGATGCACGACAAGGTGCGCAAGCACTGGAACGCGGAGCGCGAGCGCGTGGAGCAGGAGATCGCGGCGCTGTCCAAGTATTCCAAGCCCGGCACCAAAACAGCAAAGGTGGATCACAATCCGAAGCTGCGCGATCTGAACGCGCGGCTGGAGGTGCTGCGCTCGACAGACATGGCGCTCATTGTTTCGCCTGGGCAGAACGAAATCGAGCAGATGAAGAAACACGGGTTGGACATCGTGCCGCATCGGCAGCGCATGAACGACTCGCAACCGCCGCTCGACGAGAAGTTCAAAGACCCGGACGACCCGCTACGGCTGGTCTTCGTGTGTGCGATGTGGCTGACGGGCTTTGATGCGCCGAGTTGCTCAACGGTTTATCTCGATAAGCCAATGCGGAACCACACGCTGATGCAGACCATCGCACGCGCGAACCGTGTCTATCCCGGCAAGCACAGCGGGGTGATCGTGGACTACGCAAATGTCTTCGTCTCTCTGGAAAAGGCACTGGCCATTTATGGCGCAGGCAAGGGCGGCAAGACGCCGGTGAAGGACAAGGCGAAGCTGGTGGAAGAACTGCGCGCTGCAGTGGATGCCGCGACGAGCTACTGCGCAGGGCATCGTGTCTGCTTGCCCGACATCGAGGAACTGCCAGCGGGAAGCCTGGAGCGATTGCAGAAGCTCGCCGATGCAGTGAACGAGCTGATTTCACCGGACAGCGTGCGACAGGATTTCACTGCGCACCAGCGGCTTGTTTCAACGCTCTACACCGCCGTAAAGCCAGACAAGGCCGCGGTGGAGTTCGCCGCGCGTGTGGCATCGCTCACGGCCATTGCCGATGCGATCCGGGCGAAGATCAATCCGAACCCGCCCGACATCTCCAGTGTGATGGAAGAAATCGGTCGCCTGCTCGATGATTCCATCGTCGGCGTGGAGATGCCCGTGAAGCCAGCGCCTTTGCTCGACTTGTCAAAAATTGACTTCGAGGCGCTGCGCCAACGCTTCACCGAGTCCAAGCACAAGAACACGGATCTAGAAGAACTGAAGGCCGCGATACGGGCTAAACTGGACAAGCTGATCCGGCTCAACAAGACGCGAGCCGACTTTGCGGAGAAGTTCGAGGAACTCATCGAGAGCTACAACAACGGCAGCCGCAACATCGAGCAAATCTTCCAGGAATTGGTGAACCTGAGCCGCAACCTTAATGACGAGGAACAGCGCCACGTGCGCGAGCAACTGAGCGAGGCCGAGTTGGTGATCTTCGACATCCTCACGCGCCCTGCACCTGATTTGACCCCCGGAGAACGCGCCGAGGTAAAGAAGGTTGCCCGCGATCTTCTGGAGCGCCTGAAGTCCCTGCTCGTGATCAATTGGAAACAAAAAGCCGGTGCCCGGGCGCAGGTGAAGCTCGCCATCGAAGACTTGCTCGATACCGGATTGCCCCGAGCCTACTCGCCAGAACTGTATCAAAACAAGTGCTCTGCGGTCTTTGAGCATGTTTTTGAAGTGGCCGCATGAGGGATGCAGGGCCAAGGACTGCCCCATATTTCACTTCCAGGGGTTGCGAAGGGGGCACTTGGAAGGGCTCCGTCCATAAATCGGAATGATAAGGGGGGCGGGATGGACGGAAGGCTTGGCGTGATGGGCGTCAAATCGTGTCTGAGTGTATTCAAAAAATCACTCTGCGGATTTTGAATAAAAATGCTGGTGTTCCACAAGCGTGGAAAGGATCGAGTTGTGTGTTCAATAAAACATTTGATTTTATGAATACATCTCTTATTGAGACTGTATGAAAGCCCAAACTGCCAAGCCGCTGCCCGTTGCCATCCTGGTTCGTGTCTCCACCCAAAAGCAGGAGACGACACGGCAGGTCATGGAGCTAAAAACCCTGGCGGAGAGCACGGGCTGGGAAGTGGTGGCCGTGTGTCAGGAGCATGGCATCTCTGGCCGGGCCGCTGAGGATGAGCGCCACGGATTGCAGGAGATCGAGGAACTGGCGAAGGCGGGGAAAATCAAGAAGGTGCTGGTGCATGAAGTCTCCCGGCTGGCGCGAAGGAACTCGCTGGTTCACAAGTTTGTGGAAACGCTGGAGGAACTGGGCGTGTCGCTCTACTGGCACGCGCAGGGCGTGGAGACGCTGCTTCCTTCCGGCAAACGGAATCCCTCTGCTGCGGTGATGCTGGCCCTGCTGGCCGAGATGGCCCGCAATGAGACAGAGACACTGAGGGAACGAATCAACAGTGGACTGGCTGAGGCAAGGCGCAAAGGGGTGAAGCTAGGCAGGCCCGCAGGAAGCGGCCTGGAAGCGGCTGAACTGCTGGCAAAGCATAAGGACGTGGTGCGGGCCTTAAAAGCCGGGCAAAGCATCCGCAATGCGGCCAGCATCACTGGTAAGGGAAACTCAACGGTGCAACGAGTGGCGGCAGCGATGAAAGTGGGATGAGTCCGGGCGCGGGGGAGGATGGAACCATGGCTGAACATCCCAGCCCTAAGAAGAGAAATGGAAGCCACGGAAGCCTGCGGTAACGCTAAAGTAGGAACGCTGCGGCAACACAAAAAGGAGAGTGGATGCCATACGAGAGTTCAACTCAGTGAGACGAGAGCGGCTCGAATGTGTGGAGCAGTTTTGAAACCCAGGGGGGAGGGGGATCGGGGCGCGGTGCCGTGGCTCAGCTACAAATCGGTTCGAAGCCGGAGAATTTTTTCTCAATAGGCGCGAATCATAGGCGTGATATTCTTAGCCTGATTCTTATTAAGCCGAGATTTTTAACGTAATTCGTTGAAAATCAAAGTGGCGGACAGAGAGGGATTCGAACCCTCGGAACGTATTACCGTTCATACGCTTTCCAGGCGTACCCGATCGACCACTCTGGCATCTGTCCTTGGTCTGGCTGCCTGGGAGGGCAGCGGGGCGCGACACTGCGGCCTTCCAGGCATTCCTGCAAGCTGATTTTCAGCGGAGTTGCAGGAATGCCCGGTTTTTCAGGCTGAAAAGAGGGATAGAAAACTAAAAGCGGTTGGAAACCACCACTTCGTCATAGCTGAGCTGGCCGGGTTTGGGCCAGGCAGGCTGGGTGCCTTTGCCAATGGCGATCATGAATGAAATGACATGGTCTTCAGGCAGATGGATGATTTTGGCCACCGCATCGAAGTCAAAGCCGTCCATGGGGCAGGAGTCGTAACCCAGGGCCTTGGCTGCGAGCATGAGGGTCATGCCGGCAAGGCCGCAGGAGCGCATGCATTCATCCCGTTGAACCTGCTCACGGTCCAGGTAGTAACCGCCGATGGCGGGCACCAGGATGTCCTGCACGGGCTGCGGGGCGGTTTTCCAATAACGTGCAGCATCTTTTTTCCAGGCATTCAGGTCGGCGCAAAGGACGAGCAGGAGGGAGGCATCCGTCACCTGGGCCTGATCCCAGGCCACTTTGCGGATCTCCTGGCGAATGGCCGGATCGTCCACCACCACAAACCGCCAGTGCTGGATGTTGAAGGCTGTGGGGGCCTGCATGCCAGCTTCCAGCAGTTGCCGGACTTCCTCCTCCGTCAGGCGGTGGGCGGGGTCATAATGTTTGATGGCTCGGCGGGTCTGAATGGCTTCAAAGACGTTCATAGAAAGGGATGATATTCGGGAGGTTACCAATACTTCGGCCAGCTGGCGCGACGGGTGAGATTGTGGAAAAGGAGCGCCGTGAGGACAAGGAGAAGTGAGCCTGTGAGTGTGGGAAAAATGGCGAACATCCAGTCCGGCTGCATGAGGAAAACAATGACAGGATTGGAACCTGCCGGGGGATGGACGGTGCGGGTGGCCATCATCAGTGCGATAGCGCTGCCGACAGCCAGCGAAACACTCCACCAATGAGGACCCGCCAGATGAACAAAAACAAGCCCGACCAGAGTGCTGAACAAATGCCCGAGAATGACATTTCGAGGCTGGCTAAACGGGACATCGGGATAGCCAAAGACGAGCACGCAACTGGCCCCGAATGAACCGAGAACCAGTGCGACATGCAGCCCCTGGGCGAGAAGAGCGATGACGGCGATAGCCAGAAACCCGCCGGCAAAGGCGAGGGCGATGTTGCGGGCTGAGGGGCGGGGCGGCAAGGCGACGGAATCACCGCGCAGTTTTTGGAGCAGGTTCATGAGGTGCGTGTTGAGTTGTGTTTTGAACAGACAAGTCTGTTCGGATTGAATGAAAAAGAAGCAGGTTAGAAATCACCTTTGCAAAGACGCAGGGCTGCATTTTTGGCGGCTTCCACGGGCCAGGCGTTACGGAAGTTTTGCGCCTCGGTGATGGCTCCGGAAAAGAGCAGGAAGAGTGCATCTCCAAGTGCACGGGCCTTGGAGGGTTCCCTGTGGATTTCAAGGGCAATGCTCTGCCAGAAGGCTCGCGCGGTGGATTTGTAGTCGCGGATCACCTCACGAGTTTCCGTTCCGCTGTCCAGCATGGACGCTGTGATGGAGAAGGGGCAGCCACGATAGTCCGAACTGGCAATGTAGCTGGCCAGGCTTTCATACTTTTGCCGGACTCTGTCGAGCGCCGTGCCGCTGGCTTGCAACAAGCCGTCATGATACTTCTCCGACCTGGATGCCTCCTGCCGCATCCATTCTGCACACAGCTTTTCTTTGCTTTTGAAATGGGCGTAAAAGGTCGCTTTGGCGACTCCGGATTTTTCAATGATTTCATTGATGCCCACCAGCTCATAACCGCGCTCGGCAAAGAGCCGGGCGGCGGTGCTGAGAATTTGCTCCCTGGTCGCGGACATGGTATGGGTATTTGATCAGACAAGTTTGTCTAGTCAAGTTCTTTTTGATGCCCGGCGTTGTCTGCCCGTCCGGCAGTGATTACACCCGGCCTGCCAGGAGTTCCCGCTGGTAGTAGAGCTCCTTGGGCATGTCGTCGTAAAGGTCGAGATAAAGCTCCTCGGTGCTGAGCAGTTCCTGGCGGAACTCGCGACGGTCAAAGTGCATAAGGTCGTTCCATTGCTCCCGGCTGTAATCCAGTCCGTTCCAGTTGATCTCGGAGTAGCGTGGCATCCAGCCCAGCTCGGTTTCGTGGCCACGGGCCTCGCCGCGGCAGCGTTTGACCACCCATTCCAGCACGCGCATATTTTCGCCGAATCCCGGCCAGAGGAACTTGCCTTCGGCACTTTTGCGGAACCAGTTTACGTGGAAGATGCGCGGGAGCTCTTTGACATCCTTCCGCATGTGCAGCCAGTGGGCAAAGTAGTCGCCCATGTTGTAGCCGCAGAAGGGAAGCATGGCCATGGGGTCGCGGCGTACTTTGCCGATGGCACCAGCCGCTGCAGCGGTGGTTTCGCTGCCCATGTTGGCCCCGAGGAAGACGCCATGCACCCAGTTGAAGGCCTGGAACACCAGAGGGAAGGTGGTGGCACGCCGGCCGCCAAAGATCAGGGCGGAAATGGGGACGCCTTCAGGTTTTTCCCAGTCCGGGTCAATGGTAGGGCACTGCCGCGCAGGAGCTGTGAAGCGGCTGTTGGGGTGGGATGATGGGCGGCCGCAATCCGGTGTCCAGGAGTCCCCTCGCCAGTCAGTCAGGTGAGGGGGGGCTTCTTTGGTCATGCCTTCCCACCACACGTCGCCTTCATCGGTGAGCGCTACGTTGGTGAAGATGGCGTTTTCCTTGATGGAAGCCATGGCGTTGGGGTTGGACTCCCAGGAGGTGCCCGGGGCGACGCCGAAATAACCTGCTTCCGGATTGGCGGCCCACAGACGTCCGTCTGAGCCGGGCCTCAGCCAGGCGATGTCATCACCCACAACCGTCACCTTCCAGCCTTGCTCAAGGTAGGAGGCGGGAGGCACCAGCATGGCAAAGTTGGTTTTTC
>DASWXG010000824.1:0-4511 GCA_036405615.1 Prosthecobacter sp.
CTGGAAGGGAACAAGCCGCTCTTGCAGATGGAACTGGCCAAAACGTCTATCTACCAGGGCGAGGTCATGCCGGTGGTCTGCAAACTGTATTTCCCACGCATGTTGCCGCTGCTCCGCCGGGGCTTGATCGAGATTGAAAAGAGCGATTTCGCCATCGCCCGCTTTCCCCAGCAGTTTGAGCAGGAACTGACGGAGATTGATGGTGTGGGGTACGTGGTCTTGATCTATCGCAGCACCCTGTCATCTCTGCGCACTGGGGACCTGAAAGTCGGGCCTGCCAGCATGGAGATCACCGTGGAGGTGCCTGCGGAAGGAGGTGCGGTTCCCAATGCTTTGCAGCAGGACTTCTTTGGCATGCGCGTGGAGCGCACAGAGCCCCGAAAGGTGGTGCTGAAGAGTCCGCCGGTAAACCTGAAGGTGCTGCCACTGCCCGCCGAGGGCAAGCCCGCCAGCTTTAGTGGTGCTGTGGGAGACTTTGCACTCACCGCCACGGCCACACCCACGGAACTGACCGTGGGGGATCCCATCGCGGTGGAGTTGAATGTGGAAGGGCGCGGCAACTTTGACGCATTGCTCACTCCCAAGCTCAGCCAGGAAAGCGGCTGGAAAATCTATCCCGCCAAACGCTACACCATTGAGGGCCAGCTGGACCAGAACCAGGTGCCGACCCTGGAGCGCAGAATTGGCTTTTCCCAGGTGATGATCCCGGAGGCAGTTCACAAGGACTTGCCGCCTTTCGAGCTGAGCTTCTTCAGCCCGGAGCAGAAGAAATATGTCACTCTGCGGACGGATGCCATCCCGCTGACAATGAAGCCAGGGGCACCCACCCCGGTTTCCACAGACGGCGCAGCCACCGCTGGTGCCGAGCTGGTGCCACCGCCTCCGGCGACGGATCCTCGGGCCGAGATCAGCGACATTGTCATCAACCCGCCGCCCTCTGCGCGCTGGGTGTCACTGGCCAGCCCGTTGCTGGTGCGCCAGCCCAAGTTCTGGTACCTGCAGGCCGTGCCGGTGGCCTTGCTGATCCTGGCCGTGGCCTGGACCCTGGTTCGCCGCCAGCGTGAATCCCGCAGCGGTGGCCGGGCAGGGGAGTTGCGCGCTGCCTGGGCTGCGCTGGAACATCCTCGTGCGGGTGATGATGCAGAGTTTTTGCGGCAGGCGGCGCAGTTTATCCAAACCGCCAAGGCAGGAGACCCTGTGGCCGAAGAAGACCTCAAGATGGTGCTGGAACGCTATCAGACCTCCAATTTCACCGGCCGCAAACCGGAGCCGCTGACGGCGGCAGAACGGAAAAAGGTCCAGGGCAGTCTGCACCAGCTTTATCGCCGGGCGTTGTCACAGACCGCTGTGATTCTGCTGCTGCTGGCGGGCTCGGTCATGATGCCTGCCGGCGGCTGGGCCCAGGCGACGGCCAAGGCTGCTGCCAGCCCTGACGAAACCTACCGCGAAGCTGTGACGGAACTGGAGAAGGGCAACTTTGCCAAGGCCCAGTATCTCGCGGAATCGCTGACCAAAAAGAAGCCGCCGCTGCTGAGCCCGGAGATTTTCCAGCTCGTCGGCCATGCCCGCTACAAGCAGGATGACATGGGCCGTGCGGTGCTGTGGTATGAGCGTGCTCAACTGCTGGACGGCCGCTCACCTGAGCTGAAACAGAACCTGCGGCACCTCTCGGAAAAGCTGCGCTACATCACCTTCAAGCCGCATACGCCGCTCCAGGAGTGGAGCCTGCTGCTGACGCAGAATGAATGGACAGTGGCGGCTGCTGTCGGGGGCTGGCTGGTCGTGCTGGCACTGGCCTGGCGCATCTGGCGGGGCAGCCGCGGCACCGTTTTGGCGGTGGTTGCAGGCATTCTCGGGCTGGCGGTGGCCATCCCTTCCGGTGCCCTGGCTTCAGCCCGGCCGAAGACTTCTTCCCGCGTGCGGGACATCTCCCTGATCACCAGCCCGGACGCCAGCGTCTACACGGCTGCGACAGTGACGGCCGGGTCGGTCATCGACCTGCCGCCGGGTTCCCAGGTGCGCATCCTGAAAAAGCGTGGCCCGTGGAACTATGTGGAGGTGGAAGACACCAGTGGTGAAAGCCTGGAAATGCTGCGCGGCTGGGTGGAAGCCTCTGCCGTGACGGCTCTCTGGCCGTGGGATGAGGAGTTGATACCCTGATGCTGCCGAGGTATTTTTGTGCCTGCGGGAATAACAATGAGGTCCGCAGACTCGTAGATGCATGGAGGGCCTGTTGCCAGAGCATTGCTCGCGGCAGACGGTTTTCCACGACGCCCTGACAGTTCCCCCAATCCCTAACCACCCCATCCCACCACCCTGTTATCTATGAAATTGGTCCTGGCCCTTTCTCTCGCCGCTTTTACTTTCGGTCTTTCCAGCTGTGCCTGCTGCACCTCTGCCAAGAAGAAAACCGCAGACTGCTCTGAGTGCAGTTCCTGCTGCGATGCCAAGGTGACCCCGAAAAAGAAGTGACGTAAACCGCAGCCTGCGGTTGAAATGGCCGGTGACTTGCTGCGCCTGATCTCGTTTGCCCCCCGCTCTCATGGAGTTTGACCACCTTGTCCAGGAACATTACCAGGCGTTGTACCGCTTTGGGCTGAGCCTGTCGCAAAGTGAGTCCGACGCTGCAGACCTGACCCAGCAGACCTTTCTCCGCTGGGCAACCCGGGGGTTCCAGCTGAGGGATCGCAGCAAGGCAAAGACCTGGCTGTTCACCACCCTTTACCGGGAGTTCCTCAGCGGCAGCCGCCGCGCTGTGCGCTTCCCGCATGTCGAACTTGGCGATGCCGAACTGGAACTGCCGCCTGTGCAGGCCCGGACGACTGAGGAGATGGACGGGCAGTCCGCCCTGGATGCGCTGCAGGCGCTCGATGAAACCTACCGGGCACCGCTGATGCTCTTTTACCTTCAGCAACACAGCTACCAGGAAATCGCCGAGATTTTGGAGGTGCCCATCGGCACCGTCATGTCCCGGCTTTCCCGGGGCAAGGCGCAACTGCGCCAGAAACTTTCCAACACCACCCGCGAACCGACGGAAACAGCCGCTACTGCCAAAGTGATCCCTTTTGAACCAGCCCCTTCCAAACGCCATGGATGACGCAGAACTCCAGCTCCGCCTGAGCGCCTGCCGCCCTAACGGCCAGGACAATGACGATCCGCTGCTGCGCGAGGCGTTGGAGAGGCTGCCGGTGCGTCCGGACCTGATGGAGAAGTTTGTCCAGGACCAGGCGTTTGACCGGAAGATGTGCCATTGCCTGGGCGGGGTACCGGTGCCGGAGAACCTGAAAGGCGAGATCCTGGCTGCGGCCAAGGTGAGCCAGACCATCCCGCGCTGGCAACGCCTGCCGTGGCTGGCGGCGGCCGCAGCGGTGCTGCTGACCGGGCTTGCGCTTTCGCTTTATCCGACCCACGCGGCCAGCCCCACGCTGGCCCAGTTTGAAACGGAGATCGTGGACATGTTTGATTCCATGAAAAACCAGGGTTTTGGCCTGGACCACGTCACCGGCGAGATTGCCAATGTGAGCGCGTGGCTGGGCACCCAGGGCGCGCCACGGCCGTCCGTGATCAAGCCCTGCACCAAGGAAGCGCGGCCTTTTGGCTGCCGCACGGTGAACTGGCGCGGCCAAAAGGTGGCCATGGTCTGCTATGGCCGGGGCGACCAGGAGGCGCACCTGTTTGTGCTGCCGAAAGATTCTTTGAAGGACTGCCCCACCTTGCTGGTGCCGGATGGCGTCCAGCGCGTGGAGGGCTATCCTGTGGTCTCCTGGTCCTGCCGCAAGTATGTCTATGTCATGCTGGGGGATTCCCCGGAGACGAAGCTGGACGAGTTCCTTGTCGCCAGCTCAGATCTCAAATGACAGGTGCTGGCGGGTTTTTTCCCGCTCCAGCACATCGCCCAGGGTCGTGGCGTTCAGCCATTCGTTGACTTGGTCGCGCAAGTCACCAAACACCTGGCCCAGGCCGCAGCCGCCGGGGATGCCGCATTCGCAGACCGCGCCGGGCTGCACGAACGGTGTGGCGCAGCGCAGCGGCTCAAACGGGCCGTCAATGAGCTGGACGATCTCCCCGAGCGTGATTCGCAGGGGAGCCTTCTGAAACTGGTAGCCACCGCCGACGCCGCGCTTGCTGCGCAGCAGACCGCCGTTTTTCAACACCAGCAGGATTTGCTCCAAAAACTTCAGGGGAATGTTTTCCCCGGAAGCAATGTCCTGGATGGAAAAAGTGGCGGTGTCTGGCGTGCGTGCCATGGCCAGCAGGGCGCGCATGGCATACTCCGCTTTGCGCGAAAGCTTCATGCTGATGCGTTAGGAGGTGATTGATTTTGAGGCAACCGGCAAAGATGGTGTTTACGAAAGTTTTTTTTGACAACCAGATGCATTTCTGGCCAAACTCACTTGTTCCTATGAAATGGATTTTCTCCCTCATCACTCTCGCCGTTCTCTCTTCCTGCACGACCAAGCCCTACATGGTGGGCAGCGTTAACGAACAGTTCTACAAGCGCTATCGTACCC
>DASWXG010000825.1:0-3561 GCA_036405615.1 Prosthecobacter sp.
ACAAATTCACCGGGGTATTGAGGCGGGCAGGCGGGCTTGCTGTGAAGGTTGAGTCTTCCGGAGTTGCCCATGAGTGGGATCGCTGGTTTTCGCTGCTCTCTGGCAGCACATTTGATGCCTATTGCAGTGCAGTCACCCTGATCGCGGATTCGGAGCGATACTATTCGTGCGGGATGCACCACTTCGGGCTGCCAGAGTCCAGTTTGCCTCGTTCCATCGAGATTGCAGCTGCAGCAGACCTCATGAACCGCTTCAATATCTATCAGATCGCTGAGCATCCTCAGCTAGTATCAGGTCATACGTTTAGCACTGCCTCTGACGCACCCTTCTACCGGCTGGCATTGTCGCCCGACTCTCGCCACGATGCTGATGATCTGTTTCACAATCCCCACGGAGTGTGGGACCTTTCTCCGAAATAATCTTCACCGAGCAATCAATGGCAGAATGATGCGTGAAAAAGTGCCGGACAATCAGTGTAACATTTTTACGCACACACGCAGTCATGATACTAGATGAATATCGCCCCACGTTTGCCGCCGAGATGTCAAGAAGTGCGATGTTCATGCTTACGTCTTTCGTATGTCGGCGCGGCTTGAATGAAACGAGATGAAATGTTGCATGAAGGATTCGGCGAACCAGCTTTCTTCTGAGTGCATCGGCAGTGATCACCTGCCGTCACGCGCATTGTATCGTGAAGACAGGTGACCTTGTACGCTCATGAGTTCTCATGTTCTATTCGTCGAGGCGGTTCGGGCGACCACGAGTCTGCCCGCGCTGTTGCGTGGACGCGCAGAGGATGTCTCTGCGCTGGAGGAGCATCGTTTCGACGAGCCTTACATCGGATTTCTCGATACGCAGATTCGCTTGAGTCCGCGTGGATCGGAGTGGACGGGGCAACTCATCCGTCGTCGCGCAGCCTTGTTGCCTTTTTGCGGCATTACATTGCTGCGTGGCAGAGTAACGGCCGGAGACGTGGATTTCACCGTTGAGATTGATCCGAAGACCGGCACCGTTATCCACTGGGATGAGTATTCCACTGTGGATTCACCGTCATAATCCACCGGCCTTTTCTAAAACCTCTGTCTCATACCTTGGGAAAAGATGATATCCGCAGTGTTCGGTAAACACCGCAATTTCGTCCAGGGTCTCGCTGTGAAGTGCAAAGGCGTGTTTGAACTCAGCAAAAGATCCGTCCGGAAAACGCAGGCATAGAACGCGGTCTCCGGGGAAATCATACGCTGAAAGCCGGCTGCGATTTTTTGATCGGAGGTGGGTGGCCAGTTCCGCCACCCACCGTTCTGGAAGGTCCCGATATTTCATGCCGGCTTTCAGCCTAACAATCAATGCTTCACGGAGCAGCCGGTGCCGACGCTCTGGAAGAAGTCATGGCCTTTGTCATCCACGAGGATGAAGGCGGGGAAGTCCTGGACCTCGATCTTCCAGATGGCTTCCATGCCGAGTTCGGCGAATTCGACGACTTCGACTTTTTTGATGTTTTCCTTGGCCAGGATGGCGGCGGGGCCGCCGATGCTGCCGAGGTAGAAGCCGCCGTGTTTCTTGCAGGCGTCCGTGACCTGCTGGCCGCGGTTGCCTTTGGCGATCATGACCATGCTGCCGCCGTGGCTCTGGAAGAGGTCCACATAACTGTCCATACGGCCGGCGGTGGTGGGGCCGAAGCTGCCGCTGGGCATGCCTGCGGGTGTTTTGGCCGGGCCTGCGTAATAGACGGGATGGGCCTTGAAATAGGCGGGCAGCTCAGCTCCGGAATCGAGAAGATCTTTGAGCTTGGCGTGCGCGATGTCACGGGCGACGACGATGGGGCCGTTGAGCAGGAGGCGGGTGGTGACGGGGTGCTTGCTCAGCTCCGCGCGGATGGCCTCCATGGGCTGGTTGAGGTCAATGCGGACGGCGTTGGTGTCCTTGCGGTGGCGCAGTTCCTCCGGGATGTATTGCAGCGGATGGGTCTCCAGTTTTTCAATGAAGACACCGTCGCGGGTGATTTTGCCTTTGGCCTGGCGGTCGGCCGAGCAGGAAACGCCGATGCCGATGGGCAGGGATGCACCATGGCGCGGCAGGCGGATCACGCGGACGTCGAGGGCGAAGTATTTGCCGCCGAACTGGGCACCGATGCCGCAGGTGCGGGCGACTTCCAGCATCTGCTGTTCCAGCTCCACATCGCGGAAGGCGCGGCCATGCTCGTTGCCGGTGGTGGGCAGGTTGTCGTAGTACTTGGTGGAGGCGAGCTTGACGTGTTTCATCGTGGCCTCAGCCGAGGTGCCGCCGATGACAAACGCCAGGTGATACGGCGGGCAGGCGGCGGTGCCGAGGGAGAGCATCTTGTCCGTGAGGAACTTGACGATGCTCTTGGGGTTTAGCACGGCGCGGGTTTCCTGGTAGAGGAATGATTTGTTAGCGGAGCCGCCGCCTTTGGAGATGAAGAGGAACTTGTACGCTTCGCCCTCGGTGGCGTAGAGATCGAACTGCGCCGGCAGGTTGGTGCCGGTGTTCTTCTCGTCATACATGTTCAGCGCCGCGTTCTGGGAGTAGCGCAGGTTGTTCTCGGTGTAAGCTTCATAGACGCCTTTGGAAAGCGCTTCTTCATCGCTGCCGCCGGTCCACACCTGCTGGCCTTTTTTGCCCATGATGATGGCGGTGCCGGTGTCCTGGCAAAAGGGCAGAAGGCCTGCGGAGGCGACGTCGGCATTCTTCAGCAGCGTCAGCGCCACCATGCGGTCGTTTTCACTCGCCTCGGGGTCGTCCAGAATGGCGGCCACCTGCTTCAGATGCTTGGGCCGGAGGAAAAAGTTGATGTCATGAAAGGCCTGGTTGGCCAGCAGGGTCAGGGCCTGGGGATCCACACAGAGCACTTCCTTGCCGTTGAAATTCTGGACGCTCACGTGGTCCTTGGTGAGCAGGCGGTATTCGCTGTCGTCCTGGCCGAGTTCAAAAAGTTCCTGGTAGTGAAAGGGGGGCGTAGGCATGAGTGGGGTGGGCGGGCAATGTGAAAAGCATACGCGCGCGGGCAACGGCGAATGCGCAGAAGACGGGTCTTGCCTCTGGAAGGGCGGGTGCCGGGGCGGTTAACGCGTGGCTTTTTTCACGCTCTGAAATGGCGAGGTCACACCGAGCGTGCTGAGGATGAATTCATCCGTGCGGAAGCAGCTGGCGGGCAGGCCTGTGGCGTTGATCAGGTTGGCGCCCTGCGGCCAGGCGGCCCAGGCGTAGCGGACTCCGACGGGAGCGGGAACGGCGGGGCTGGAGACAAGGATTTCCTCACCCTCAATGCGGGCCTCGGCCCAGACCCATTTCTCATCCTCACCGGCGATTTGGAAATGCTTGGGCGGGCCGCCATCGCGGGTTTTGAGGCCCTGCGCATGATCGAAACGAATGCGGACCTGGCTGCCCTCCACCACACTTTCGCGGAAAAGCGGACCGCTGGGCACGACATCGGTTCTGGCATAGTCGCGGGCCAGGGCCCAGAGGGCAAGACGGCGTCCGACTTCCTGCTTGTTCACGGGATGGATGTCTTTCTCATCTCCAATGTCATTGGTGACGGCCAGC
>DASWXG010000826.1:0-4328 GCA_036405615.1 Prosthecobacter sp.
CCTGAGCATCCCGCTCACGGAGCAGCTGTCCCTCGGCTTCGGCGCTCTCTACACGAGCACCGTCGAAACCTCCTCCCCTAACACCGTCACTGCCGGTGTTGATGGCGCAGGCGACTTCGACTACTCCGAACTCGACCTCTCCACCTCCCTGACCTACGACGCTGGCTTCGCCAAGTTCGGTCTGGTCTACACTCACTATGAGTTCTTCGACGGTTTCTCCGGCACCAACTTCGGCATCCCTAACGGCGGTGGCGAACTGAACGTGAGCGGTGTTGAAGAAGTTGGCATGACCGTGGCAGCCGCCGCAGGTCCTGTGAACATCTACGCTGGTTTCTTCTATGACCTGACCATCGGCGCTTCTTACGCTGAAGTCGGTCTGGACGCTCCTATCGAAGTGACTCCTTGGCTGAGCATCGTTCCTGCCGTCAAAGCAGGCTACGGCTTCTCCAACTACTACACCATCGTTGGCCAGTCCCACCAGAGCGGTCTGACTCACGTGATCCCTTCTCTGTCCGCTCCTATCAAGCTGACCAAGAGCGCCACGCTGACCCCCTACATCGCTTACAACATCTCTCTTGACACCCGTCACTTCAACAACACCGAAGACAACGAAATCTTCGGCGGCGTGAAGCTGAGCGTGAGCTTCTAATTCTGTCGGAGTCTTCAAGATTCCTTCATTCCAACTCCCGGCCAGTGCTCCTGGCCGGGAGTTTTTGTTTGTTGCCGGGGAGCTGCACCGCTAGGAATGGCTGCCACCACCCACCCACATGGCCAACAGCACGAGCAAGCTTAACTGGAACTCCTCCTCCCTCACCCACGGCTGGCAGCGTGGCGTCAAATCCTTCTACTGGGGGCTCGGTTTCAAACCGGAGGACTTCGACAAACCGCAGATCGGCATTGCCACGCCTCTGCTGGACGGAAACCTCTGCAACATGCACGCGCATGAACTCGCGCGGCTGGTTCAAAAAGGCTGCGCAGAATCGGGCCTCATCGCTTTTCCCTTCGGCGTTTCCGGCGTCAGCGACAACATCACCCAGGGCCATGAAGGTGGTGCCTCATCCCTTGTTTCGCGCAATCTCATGGCGAACGGGGCAGAAATGGTGACCAGCGCCCATTGTTATGATGGGATGATCGGCCTGCACCATTGCGACAAAAACGGCCCCGCCTTTGCCATGGCGCTGGCCAGGCTTAATTACCCCGGCCTGGTGGTCAATGGGGGCAGCATCCTTCCCGGCTGCCACGCTGGCAGACCCATCACCATTTTGGATTCCTACGACTCCCAGGCCCAGGCCAACAGCGGCAGCATGAGCCTGGAAGAATCCGAGGAGATCATCCGCTCGGCCTGCCCTGGAGCCGGAGGCTGTGGCATTGCCGCCTCGTTCAACACCTGGGGCATCGCCCTGGAGGCCATGGGCCTCAGCCTGCCGGACACCTCTTCCATTCCGGCCGTGGACACGGCCAAAAAGGACGATTGCCTCCGCGTTGGCCAGGCCATGCGCAAGCTGCTGGAACTGGATCTCCGCCCACGAACCATTCTCACCAAGGCTGCCTTGTCCAATGCCATGACCGCCATCGCAGCCATGGGCGGTTCCACCAATGGCGTGCTGCACATTCTCGCCGTCGCACGTGAAGCGGGCGTCGATTTCACCTTGAAAGACGTGCAGGCAATCTGCCGGCGCACACCGGTCTACTGCAACTTCGCCCCGCGCGGCCGGGGCACCATGGCAGACCTGCACCGCCTCGGCGGCACAGCCATGCTTCTGCGACATTTCCTCAAAGCCGGGCTTTTGGATGGCAGTTGCATCACGGTCACCAGCCAGACCCTGGCGGAGAATGTCGCCCATTGCCCGGATGTGCCGGAGAACCAGGAGCTCATCGCCCCGCTGGGCAAGCCTTTCAAAGACTACGCCGACCTGCAGATCTGCTTTGGCAACCTGGCTCCGCACGGCATGGTTTTCAAAGTCTCCGCACGCCAAAATCCCCGTTTCAAAGGAAAGGCCATTTGCTTCGAAAGCGTCAAGGCCGTCTCAGATGCTGCGGCGGCGCACAAGATTCAGCCTGGTCATTTCGTCGTGCTCAGAGGCGTGGGTCCGGTCGCAGCCGGCATGCCGGAACTCCTGGTCGCCAGCGCCGCGCTCGCTGTGCCGGAACTCGACGGTAAAGTGGCTTTCCTTTCGGACGGCCGTGTCTCCGGAGTATCTCATGGGGTCATGGGCATTCACTGCTCGCCGGAGGCCGCCGCAGGCGGAGCCATTGCTGCGATCCAGGACGGAGATGAAATCGAGTTCGACCTTCTGGAGGGGACCATTCATCTGCATGCCGACCTTTCTCAACGCTCCACTTCCTGGCCCCAAACCGTACCGGGGCGCGGCTATCTGGCGGACTTTGCCGCCACAGCCGCCCAGGCGCACGAAGGCTGCGTTTCAGCCTGGGTCCTCCGGTAGAGGGACAATCTTTTTGGAAACCGGTCTAGTCACCCGGCTCGGATGGCTCTAAAATTCCTGAAGATCATTCTTCATGAATTCCACGTGGTCCATCCGGCTCGTCCGCGCCCTCTTCTTCGCTCTGTTTGTCTTCACAGGCATCACCATTGCTTTGGGCTTTCAACAGCCCGCCTGGACCGGGGCCGTAGGCGGAGCCTTCATCATGGGGCTTCTGCTGGTGCTGGACCTGATTTTCGCCCGGTTCACTTTGCGAGACTTCTCCCAGGCCACTTTTGGTCTGGCCATCGGTCTTTTCTGCGCCTGGCTCATCACGCGCATTGGCGTATTCCAGCTCAGCTACTTCCAGTCCATGCTGGATGGCGAGGCGGTGAAGAATGTGGTGGAGATCCTCATCTACACCACTTTGGCGTTCTTTGGCATCACCTTCGCCCTTCGCAGTGACAGGGACCAGCTAGCCCTTCTCATTCCCTATGTGCGTTTCCGCCGGGATGGTTCCGAAGGTGAACCGCTGCTGCTCGACACGAATGTGATCATCGACGGGCGCATCCCTTCCGTGGTTCAGACAGGTTTTCTGAGCGGCGCTCTTGTTGTCCCCCGCTTTGTTCTGGATGAACTGCAGCGTCTTTCCGACTCCGCAGATCCGCAAAAGGCCATTCGCGGCCGGCGAGGCCTGGAGGTGATGGAGAAAATGCGGGCCGTGGCAGACATGCAGCTTTCCATTCACGAAGATCCTCCTGGCCCCGCCAAAGATGTGCCGGTGGACACCCGGCTCGTTTCACTGGCGCGCGAGCTCAATGCCCGCCTGCTCACCAATGATGAAAATCTGGCCAAGGTAGCCCGGCTGCGGGGATTGGTAGTGCTCAACTTCAACGAGCTCGCGACGGCTCTTCAGCCCCAGCTCAATCCCGGCGACGAACTCAGCCTCTCCCTGACCAAGCCAGGGAAAGACAAAAACCAGGCCGTTGGTTACCTGCCAGACGGTACCATGATTGTGGTCAACCACGCAGCGGCCTTCATCGGCCAGACAGTGGAAATCTCCATCTCCGGCGCGTTGCCCACCTCAGCCGGCAGGCTCATTTTTGCCGAGCTCAGAAAACCTGCATGAGTCAGCCCGCACCGCCGCTCAGCGGCGACGGCGCAGCGTCCAAAACAAGCCCAGAAAAACCAGCAAACCCGCGCCCGGTTCAGGCACGGCGATGATGCTTTGGATCTGCGCAGCACTGGTGGAAATGCGCGAAGCATAAAAACCCGCCGCGCTGCCATCAGGAAACGGCCCGGCCCACCCTTCCCCATCGCTGCCCTGGAAATAACCTCCGCGATCAAACAGCGCAGCGCCAAACTCGTTGTCATCCACGACGTTGTTGATGTCAAAAAGGCCGTCCACGGCGTAGTTGATCCCGGCCAGCTTCCAGACGCCGTTGTCATTGACAAAAACCGCTCCACCCGAATCCCCCACCGACAGGGTCGCTTCATTCTGACCGCTCAGCGGATCAAACGTGGCGCGCAGCAGCTCTCCATTGCCAAAGGAAGTGATGGAGCTGACTTCATTCACTCCCCAGCGCGCCACACCGTCGCTGCCTGTGTGATACCAGCCCTGGACATCGCCGGTGAGGTTCACCTCCGCCCCTCTCGGCCCGCCCCGGCCAAACACTACCATTTCCATTCCCTCTTCCAGCCCGCCCGTGTACAGCTCCGCGTAAGAGGAGAAGGTTTCGTTGATCTTGAAAATCCGCAAGTCTGTTCCCGGAATGTTCCAGAAACCCTGCCCGCCATTGGCAGCCGTATCAATGGTGTAGGTGACATCCACAGCACCGCCATTGAAAGCCGCTGTGCTGACAAACTGATTGTCCGCCGACACGCCAATATGCTGGGCCGTGATGAAAT
>DASWXG010000827.1:0-2034 GCA_036405615.1 Prosthecobacter sp.
TTCTGGTTTCGGGCGTAGGCCGCCGCCGCCCGTTCCTTGAGTGCTGGGGCAGATTCCCCGGCCAGCCAGCCTTCCAGCATGGCATGCAGCAAAAACGACCCCGGATACATGAACTGGGTGGTCATGACCAGCGGCCGGCCTCCCGCTCCGCGGAGTTGAGCCGTAAAATAAGCATTGCTCTTGCAACATAAAACAGTGACGGGCACCTGGGCACCCGCCCGCTGGCTGGGCGGAAAGACGGTGCTGAAATCCATGAGCCCGTTGTGGCCGATGAAGGCCAGAAAGTCCGCCTGCCCAGGGCCGGGCAGCGGGATGGGTTCTGCGTCTGAAGCGGCTTTGACATCCAAGGTCTTCCCTGCTGCTCCAGACACCGACTGGAGAAAATCGTCCATCATCCGCTTCATCTCCGCCCCGCGGTAAGCGTGGGCCACCAGCCAGACATTGTTGCGTGACGTGTGTTTGAAAACCAGACGCTCCAGCACCGTGGAGGGCGCAGGTTCCTTCCGGCTTTCGACCAGACGCCAGGATTTGGACTTTTTGAAGACCTGGCGGAGGCCATCATCACACCCCCAGTAGAGATTGCGGTCCGGGTCATCACCGTTGCCGATTTTGGCCGGAACCGGGACGATTCCCTGGGTGGCATTGTCGCACAGGGCGACAAAGGCATGGATCACCTTCGGCTTTTCTTCAGCGCGGAGCCCGGAAGGCATCGCCGTCATGGCCGCAATGCCCCAGACCAGGGCACCGCACAAACGAGAGGAGAAAGACCTGGCCTGCACAGACCACCGTCTCCTCCCCGGCGTTCAGAGTGCCTGCGCCAAAGCTCATTCTACTCTTCCGCGGCTTTGGAGCCGTCCGGGTCATTCCCCTGCGGTGGCGACGCACCTTTGCGCTTCTGCACCGCCTGTTTCAGCAGAAACTCGATCTGGGCGTTCACGCTGCGCATGTCATCCTGCGCCCAGGCTTCCAGATCTTTCCAGAGCCCGGGATTGATGCGCAGGAGAAATGATTTTCGACTTTCCATGCAAAGGGGGGAACGGAAACGAACGGCCAAGCGGACGCCGCGTCAATGATACAGGGTGCCGGTGTTGACCACAGGAGTCACCTCGGTCTCAGCGCAAAGCACCACCAGCAGGTTGCTCACCATGGAGGCCTTGCGTTCATCATCCAGGTTCACCACCTGTTTCTCGGCCAGTTCATTGAGCGCCATCTCCACCATGCTCACCGCGCCATGCACGATCTTCTGGCGGGCGGCAATGACAGCCTCCGCCTGCTGACGGCGCAGCATGGCCTGGGCAATCTCCGGGGCATACGCCAGGTGGGCCAGCCGGGCTTCCTCCACCACCACGCCCGCACGGCTGAGGCGTTCCTGCAACTCCACCTGCAAAGCCTGGGCGACATCCTCCCCGCCGCTGCGCAGCGTGATCTCGTTTTCCTCGCCATGGTCATACGCATAGGTGGAGGCCAGATGGCGGACGGCGGATTCGCTCTGGATGGAGACATACTGGCTGCAGTTTTCCACATCGAAAACCGCCTGTGCCGTGTCCTGCACCCGCCAGACCACCACGGCCCCGATTTCAATGGGGTTCCCGCGTTTGTCGTTCACCTTCAGCCTTTCCGAATTGAGGTTGCGGGAGCGCAGCGAGATGCGGTGGCGCGTGTAAAAGGGGTTCGTCCAGTGAAAGCCCGCGCGGCGTTCTGTGCCCCGGTAGGCGCCGAAGAGCAGCAACACGCTGGCTTCATTCGGCTGCAAGGTGAAGAAGCCCTTCGTGAAAATGATCAGCACCGGGATCATCACAATAGCTGACATGATGCGAACCGGCGAAGGCGGCCTTGCCGCCACACTGTGATAAGACCAGAAAGCCAAGCCGGCAAAACCGGCAATGAGCAGAAACAGCATCGGCCAACCGCTGGCCGTTGTCACTGAACGTTCGGAACTGGTGGAGCGAGGTGCATTCATAACTTGGAAAGCAAGTGAAATATCACTGTGATATCACATTGATATTCCTACGCAAGTTTTCCTTTTTTGTTTTG
>DASWXG010000828.1:0-1656 GCA_036405615.1 Prosthecobacter sp.
TAGGGAGAGTGAAATAGAGCCCGCAGGGTCGGCCAATTTTTTGGCAAGCCGTCTCTCATATCGACCGACACGCCCTTGCCTGCACTATGCTCTCTGCTAGTTTGCGCTAGTCCTTGACAAGATTCCACGGATTGACCACTATCAACATTTAGGAAATACCATGTGGTCTGATAATGAAACAGTAGAGGACTTGATCGGCTTCCGCGTACATGCGGAACTCATCGCTTCTGTAGTCACTGATCAAAAGTTGCTGCCCATCACCATGGGTGTCTTTGGGGACTGGGGAAATGGCAAAACAAGCATCATGAAGATGCTCCAGGCGGAGCTATCAAGCCACGATGATATTGCAGTATTGTATTTCGATGCCTGGCTCTTTGAAGGATACGATGACGCCAAAAGCGCGCTGATCAGCTCGATCGTTCGCCAGATGAGCGAACACAAGCGCTTTCCTGCGGCGCTGAAAGACCAAGCCAAAAACCTTATTCAAAAGGTCAACTGGATGCGGGTTCTCAAGATGGGCTGGGACAATGTCGCCCTACCTGCGGTCCTGGCCTACGCAACCGGCGGTGCCACGGCGGTTCCAGGCCTCATCGGCGGCCTAAAGGGTCTATTCTCAGGTCAAAAGCCAGTAGATGGCGACGTAAATCTGGCTGGCGCACTGAATTCCGAAAATGTTTCTGGGTTAATCTCAGGCGGTGGGGAGTCGGAAATCGCCGCAGTGCGTGACTTCCGGGACGAATTTGCAGACCTCCTGGCCAAGACTTCATTCAAGTCGCTTGTGGTTTTAATTGACGATCTTGATCGCTGCTCTCCTGAGCGCATTGTTGAAAACCTGGAGGCAATCAAGCTGTTCCTGAACGTCGGTAGCACCGCCTTTATCATTGGCGCAGACCCGCGCATCGTTAAGCACGCCATCGCTGTGCGCTACCGTGACTCGCTGGATGCTGCAAGAGCAGCTTCGTCGGCAGGGGAAAATGCGAATGAGGCCGGCGAACAACTAGTTCGAGACTATGTTGAAAAGCTCATCCAATTGCCTTATCACCTGCCTCGTCTGTCTCCTGCGGAAATCGAAACATATCTTTGCCTGCTCTTTTCTCAGCGAGACCTGACGACAGAAGGCTTCACCGCCTGCTTAACGGCTTGCGACTCACGCCGGGCAGCCAACAGGTTCGGTACTTTCGGACTGGCAGACATTCAGGAAGCTCTTGGAGCAGTTCCAGTCCCTGAAACACTTCGCACCGCCTTAACCTTCACAGCCGGAGCGGCCCCCCTCATAACCGAGAACCTAAAGGGCAATCCCCGCCAGGTGAAGCGATTCCTGAATGCTTTTGTTCTGCGGAAGAAACTGGCTTCTGTGGCCCGCATCGCAAATCTTCGTGACGATGTTCTTCTGAAGCTGATGCTGCTCGAATACTCCAATGAGGTGAGGTTTCGTGAACTCGCCAGATGGCACGAAGAACAAAACGCCACACCGCGCGAACTGCAGGAGATCGAGAACGGGGCGTCACCACCAAAAGAATGGGATAAACCCTCACTCGAAAGATGGGCCAAGATGGAGCCCTTGCTGGCAGATGTTGATCTGTCAGAATATTTCTGGCTTGCACGGGACAAGCTGGCCAGCTCTTTGGCTGGCATGTCTCTAGTTGCTCCAGTGGT
>DASWXG010000829.1:0-3262 GCA_036405615.1 Prosthecobacter sp.
TGATCCCAAAATCTGACATCGCCATCTGAAGCGGTGCAGATTGCGATTGCTGGTCGTCAGGTGAAGTGAAATTATTAGCAATATGACACATGAACAAGCTCAGTCTGTTTTGCGGAGCCTTCGCGCAATGGGAAAAGATGAATTCACCTTGGAGGAGGCGCACGCTGTGATTGAGGCATCAGGGGCGACATCGGGATTTGTCGGGGCAATCATCAGAGAACTCAAAGTTACCAAGGTCATTGTTCAATGCCGCCCAGATGCGGGATATTATCGCATTGCCGTTTAAGTTGGATGTGCTCCTGACGGGAAATTTCATACTTCATTGCCCGGTCCTCTTCGCCTTGCCTCTGCAATGATGGTAAAGTATCCAGCGCAAGAAACTCGTCCTCAGAAGCCACCAGATCCGGGCGCAATTGGTAGCGCAGCCACCGAGAGCTTTGGCTCTGTTCGCTTTCAAGTTTCAGGCGCACCAGATGCCTGATGTAGTCCTGTGGACCTGTAGTTTCCTGACGCTTTCTTTTCGCGAACAAACGCTATTGTCTCCCTGTCAAAACGCACCTTCACATTTTCCCCTGCCTTTATTCTCGGAAGGGACGATTAAAACCTCCTTATCGCTGTCCTGAGCATACAGGAGCATTCCTTGCGCCACGCCAAGCCTGTGCATCTCAGTCAGGCCAGCGCTTTTTTCTCATCTGTGTCTCCCGATCTGACCACATGAAGTCAAAGAATTCAGGCATGTAGGGAAGCGATTTGTGACCACCAGATGCAGCACTCGCCTGCCATGCCAGATCGCCCGTGTGCACGACAAACTCTCGGACAGTTGATAGAAGAAGCAAAACTTCCCAAATGACGTGAGGAGACACCAAGTCGTAGATTTCCGGCGTGGCAAAAGCTGATCGGAAATCAAGAGCCTGGCCTTTCAGATCACTGCCAATAACAAGCGCAGTGCTACCAACAGCCTGACCTAACGCTCTTGCACGGGAATGAATGACGTTTCGTTTTGCGGCTGGAACCTTCACTTCCATTATCTCATTTAAAATGGTGGCCCATTCCGACAGTGGAGTCGGCCTCAGAGTGCCGCTGGCGAGGGCATCCAGATTTGCGTACCGCATCCCTTTCGCGAATTGGGTCAGGAAATCCAAAATGCGTTGGCCTTGAGAACCTGGGGTGAATGACGAAGCAAGCGTATAGCCACGTGAACCGGCTGTCGCTTCCAGAAGAGCATACAGTGCAGCAATGTCATGGCCCATGGCCTTCACCGCTGGCGCTCCGGGTGGGGCCAATTGGTTGTGTGCCATATGATCGAGAATCAATCCAAGCTTGGCGAACCTTTCAAAACCTATGGCGAGCTGAAAGAAGCCAGTATAGAACGCCCCCTTTTCATTGA
This sequence comes from Prosthecobacter sp., assembly GCA_036405615.1. GTDB lineage: Bacteria > Verrucomicrobiota > Verrucomicrobiia > Verrucomicrobiales > Verrucomicrobiaceae > Prosthecobacter. The sequence continues at coordinate 1,388 of DASWXG010000829.1, forward strand.
GGTTTGCTTTGCGAAGACTTGTCAGGCCGCTGCCAATGGCGCTTCTAATGACGTGAGCTTCCTGTTCTAGGGTATTAAAAAGCGGGTCAAACATGTGGAAGTGTTCCTGCTCATGCCTGTCGTTGAAAAAGGACTTTTAAAGACACCTGAAGACCCGATGATTTTCCGCTGAATTGGCATCCAGCCAGATGTCATACCAAAACGGGAGCAGGTGATAATTTCCTCCGGGTGGGAGGGCTCCTGAAATCCATACGTGGCCGTGAAACTTGGTCCGACCAGTGATAAAGCTCACTTGGGCGATATTATACACCGGGCTATTCTCTTCCCCATCCAAGGCTCTGATGGTGATGCGAGGTAAAGATTGTTCGGTTAACGCGCCTACGCTCATATTGTTCAAATTAGAGATTCAAATGGTAGTCGCATGCGAGTGGGGTTCCAAGGTAATATTTGTGCTCTTGGATCGATCATGCCGTCTCCTGAGTTCCGTTCCATCTGCGGGAAAAGCCTTTCCCTCGCCGCTACTGCGTGCGCGGCTACCCATTCTAACGGGAAGTGTCCCGTAACGCCCTCTGTCCCGCCTCACGGCGCAGGCTGTCATGCAAGACGCTGCGCAGGCAAGCCAGCCCACGCCGCTCCCGCCCCTGAATGCACAGAAGGACGCTGACCTCTTCACTGCGCCAAGCCTTCGTTACGCTGTCACATTCTTCCATGCCCGGAGTGATGAAGGCCTAACGGCATATGAAGAACGCCGCTCGCTTGTTCCGCGCTCGTCGGCTCCAGACGCCTCCCGTCCGTTCCCGCCGTCAAGGGCATCCAAAGGCTGTCCCTGAAGGGCACCCTCCTTTGGACCCTCCCTCTGACTGCCTGCCCGTCCTCCGGCGGCGGTTTCGCAAAGCGCAACTGCTTTTGCTGAAACCCAAAACAAGAGGACTGGCAACGCCTATCAGGGAATCAACGCGTTTTTGCTGGGCACCCAGCGTTTCCGATCCCCCTTTTTCCTGACCTTCATACAGGCGAAGGATTTGGGCGGTCATGTGCGCAAAGGCGAGCGCGGCCATATGGTCGTGAAGTATGGCACCTACACCAAGGACGAGCAGCAGCCGCAAGAAGGCGAAGCCCCCGAGACGCGGCACTATCTGAAGGCATACATAAGCGTATGGTCATAAAGAAAATTCCATTTTTCTACTAGGCGGTGTTTGAAAACCTCAGGGGTTGCCGGAGGTGCAACTCTGGGGGAAGGAGGAGGTGTCATGAAGACACAGCGATTTGCATGGTGGGGGCCGCTCAAAGAGCGGCTCAAAAAAACTATGCCTGCAATGTAGGTGGCCGACCGCCGACAGCGCTGGATACCGTCCTTGACGGTTTGTTTTACCGGCTCCGCAATGCCGGCCCATGGCGTGATTTGCCTGGCTGTTTTGGCCCCTGGAACACCCTCTATGGATGGTATCGCCGCTTTGCCCGCGAAGGAGTATGGGGGCGGCTTCTGGCTTTGCTGGCCAGCAAAACCCGCAGCAAAGTGCGCTTGATCGACGGCACCCATGTCATGGTTCACCAATGTGCCGCCAATCCGGCGGGCGGAGCCGCAGCCCAGGCTATGGGCAAGACCCGGGGCGGTCGCAACACCAAGATCATGGCCGCCACAGATGGACGCGCACTGCCGGTCAATCTCCTGCTCGTTGAAGGGCAGGCGTATGAAGGCCACCATGTCATCGCCCTTTTACCAGATCCCGATGGCTTTCGGGTGGTTGGCGACAAGGGCTTCGACAGCGACAAACTGCGCAGGCAGCTGCACCACCTGGGAGCCGTCACCTACTTTCCGCGCAAGGCGCGATGTGGCATCCAGCGCAAGGTGAACAAACAGTTCTACCGTCAGCG
>DASWXG010000830.1:0-12272 GCA_036405615.1 Prosthecobacter sp.
GGCTCTTTTTGGTGCTGCCACGTTCCGTGCTCTGGGCCTCAAAGAAGGCCAGAAAGTGCAGATCACCATCGGTGACCGCTCCATTCAGATCCCTGCCATTGAAGCCCCTGGCCAGGTGGCCAACTCCATCAGCATCTCGCTGGGCTACGGCCAGCAGGGGCTGGGTTTTGTGGGTTCCGGCCAGGCTAACCGCAAAGAGAGCGGTGTCCGCGGTTTCAATGCCTACCCGCTGCGCAAATCCGTGGGTGAGCAGGTGCTGACGGGTGCCAAGGTTCAGGTCCTCGAAGACATTTACGAACTGGCGATCACCCAGGAGCACAACACGATGGAAGGCCGCGCCGTCTATCGCGAAGGCACCCTCGACACTTTCGCCAAGGATCCGCACTTTGCCCAGAAAACGGGCATGGACGGTCACATCCCGCAGAACATTTCCCTCTACAAAGGCCAGGTGGGCCGCAAGAGCGAGACCAACCCGGAAGGCTTCGACTACGAGAAGCAGCACCAGTGGGGCATGACGATTGACCTCAGCAAGTGCCTGGGTTGCAATGCTTGCAACATCGCTTGTACCTCTGAGAACAACATCCCTGTGGTCGGCAAGGACCAGGTCCGCAAGGGCCGTCTCATGCAGTGGCTGCGTATGGACCGCTACTTCGCGAGTGCCCAGTGGGGTGAAAAAGACAAAGACGGCAATTATGCCAAGTCTGACGATGTGAACATCGATCCGACTCCGGAACAGCTCGAAAATGCCGAGATGGTCCAGCAGCCGGTCTCCTGCCAGCAGTGCGAATCCGCTCCTTGCGAAACCGTCTGCCCGGTGAACGCCACCGTCCACACCACCGACGGCCTCAACGCCATGGCTTACAACCGTTGCATCGGTACCCGCTATTGCGCTAACAACTGCCCTTACACGGCTCGCCGCTTCAACTGGTTCGACTACAACAAGCGCCCGCTTGATGAGCTCTACTGGGGCCCTCTGTCCACCAAGGACAAGACCGGTGTCCGCGAGTCTCTGCAGCTTCAGAAAAACCCGAACGTCACCGTCCGTATGCGCGGCGTGATCGAGAAGTGCACCTACTGTGTGCAGCGCCTCGAAGCCGCGAAGATTCTGCAGAAGCAGAAGCAGCGTGATTCCAAGGACTTCCGCATCCCGACCGATGCCATCAAGGTGGCCTGCCAGTCGGCCTGCTCGGCTGATGCCGTCATCTTCGGCGACCTTGCAGACGACAAGTCCGCAGTCGCTCAGTCCAAGAAATCTCCACGTAATTACGAGCTTCTGAAATACATCGGTACCCGTCCTCGCACGAGCTACCTTGCCCGTCTGCGCAACCCCAACAAAAACATGCCCGGCTGGAAGGACATTGCCGCCTGGAGCGCTCATCAAATCTAAGCAGCAGGAACCAGAACCATGGCAACCGCTACCGCCCATACCACTGAAGCCCACACCGGCCCGGCCCGCATTCTGGACCGTGAGCCGCTGGTGCTGAACAACCGTTCCTACTCCTGGATCACCAACCGCGTTTGCGGCATTGTGGAGAACAAACAGCCTCTGCTCTGGTGGATCCTGTTTGTGCCCTCCGTTTTGCTGACCGGCCTGACGGTGTTCTGCTTTGCCTACCTGATCTCCACCGGGGTCGGCGTCTGGGGCCAGAAGCAGCCTGTCGCGTGGGCATGGGACATTACGAACTTCGTGTTCTGGATCGGTATCGGCCACGCCGGCACTCTGATTTCCGCCATTCTTTTCCTGACCCGTCAAAAGTGGCGTACGTCGGTGAACCGGGCTGCGGAAGCCATGACGATCTTCGCCGTGATGTGTGCCGGTCTTTTCCCGGCCTTTCACGTGGGACGTGTGTGGATGGTTTGGTTCCTGGCTCCGATTCCGAACGCCAACGCTATCTGGCAGAACTTCAAGTCCCCGCTGCTTTGGGACGTGTTCGCCGTGTCCACCTACTTCACGGTGTCCGCCATCTTCTGGTTCCTCGGTCTGGTGCCTGACCTTGCCACCCTTCGCGACCGCTGCAAACCCGGTCTTCGCAAGGCGCTCTACGGTATCTTCTCCCTGGGCTGGCGCGGTTCCAACCGTCACTGGAGCCACTACGAAACGGCCTACATGCTTCTGGCCGCTCTCTCCACCCCGCTGGTGCTTTCCGTGCACTCTGTGGTGTCCTTCGACTTCGCCACCTCCATCGTTCCAGGTTGGCACACCACCATCTTCCCGCCTTACTTCGTGGCGGGCGCTATCTTCGGTGGTTTCGCCATGGTGCTGACCCTGATGATTCCGGTGTCCAAGATCTACGGTCTGGGCGACCTGATCACGCCGAAGCACATCGACAACATGGCCAAGATCATTCTCCTGACGGGAACGATCGTGGGTTATGCCTACTGCATGGAGTTCTTCATCGCCTACTACGGCGCGAACAAGTATGAACTTCAGACCTTCCAGCTTCGCGGTCTGTATGGTCCTTCCACCTGGGCTTACTACTTCATGTTCGGTTTCAACGTGTTTGCCCCGCAGCTGTTCTGGTACCGTCCGTTCCGCCACAACATGTGGGTCGTGATGTTCGTCTGCATGTGCGTGAACGCAGGCATGTGGTTTGAGCGTTACGTGATTATTGCCACCACCTTGGAACGCCACCTGACCCCTGGTTCCTGGCGCGTCTATGAGGCCACCTGGGTGGATAAATACACCTTCCTGGGCACCTTCGGCCTGTTCATGATGCTGTTCCTCCTGTTCCTGCGCTTCCTGCCGGTTATCGCTATCGGTGAAGTGAAGGGCGTCCTTCCTCAGTCTGACGCGCACAACGACGGCCATGGCGAGAAGGGCATCCAGGAAGAGGATCTCATGAACTATCCTGACCGCCACGTGGCGAAGAGCGTCGCCTGATGCGAATTTACCAATTTAAAGATTCAAATCCATCGTGAGCACCACCCTCAAACGAGTCCACGGCTTCCTGGCTGAATTCGACAACGTCCAGGACCTCTACCACGCTGCTGAGCAGGTCCGGGATGCCGGTTACCAGCGCTGGGACGTTCATTCACCTTTCCCGATCCACGGCATGGACCATGCCATGGGCGTGAAGCGTTCGAAGCTGCCCTACTTTGTGTTCTTTGGCGGTCTGACCGGTACCTGCGTGGCCTTCACGCTGCAGACCATCACCCAGACCACTTTCTGGTCGGACATTGGCCTTGGTTTCCTCCAGAAGCTGGCTGAAACCTATCCGACGGTGGTGCAGGCCAAGCCAACCCACATCTGGACGCTGCCGGCGTTTTTCCCGGTGATGTTCGAACTGACGATTCTCTTCTCCGCTTTCACGGTGCTTTTCGGCTTGCTGGGTCACATCGGCCTGCCTCGCCTGAACCACCCTCTGTTTGTGTCGAAGCGCTTCGCCAAGTTCTCTGATGACACGTTCTTTGTGTGCATCGAGGCCCGCGACGCCAAGTTCTCCCAGGAAGGGACCAAGGCTTTCCTGGAGAAGATCGGCGGCAAGAATGTCGAGTTGATCGAAGACGACATCTGATCGTCATTTTGACCAGCCCTAACTGATTCGCAGCCCGTCTTAGGACGGGCTGTTTTTTTGGCGGAGTGAGAAGAAGTACGGAGTTTACACCCAGGCATCAAGACCCGTTACGGTGCAGGCTGGGCGTAAAGAGCGCTGAAGCGAATCTGACTGGCTTGCTTGCCCCGATAGGTCACTTTGAGCCGGATTCGTTCCGGCAATGACTCCAACCGTGTTTTTCCTCCCCAGGAAACCGGTGTCTGAAAACCTGAAGTTTCCACCGTCGCGGCTTCTTTGCCCGAATAGCCGGGCAGGGGATGAGTTTGGGCATCCAGCAACTCGATTTTCAGCCGGGCCTCGGGACCCAGGCGGTCGGCATTTGCGTAAAATTGCCAGGCGGAAGCTTCCTTGAGCGGAACTGGCACCGTGACAAATTCGCTGGTGATTTCTGGCAGCTGATAGTCCCCCGGACCTTTGCCTGCCTCCTCGACCACAAGGTCTCCAAAGCGGTCCCGGGGCAGCAGGGCAATGCCGACTCCCCCTCGCTCGGGCTCTTCCGTCCAATGACGGGGATCCCAGGCCCCATAGTAGATCAAGGTCTGGTCGCCCACATTCTCAAAACCCTGCCCCTGGATAAGGCCGCCCTGGTCCCACTCGCCATCTTTGCCACGGTGAAGGAAGGTCCATTCATGGGCAGGTTCGCGAAAACTGATGCCGTCGTTGCTGAGGGCCAACCCCAAATCAATGGTGACATCCTTCCACTCCTTCGCTCCGTGCCAGATGCCGAAGATGCCCAGCAGTACATTGCGCCGGTTCCACACACTGAGCCCTTCGTGAACCTGCTCGCCCTCGCGGCTGCGGCCTGCGCCTAACAAGGTATGCTGAGCTGTGCGAATCATGGCTATGCTGCTCGTTTCTGACCAGGAGATGAAGTCTGGCGAGTGATAGGCCCGGGCCACGCGCCCGTGGTAGGGGCTTGCTGTATTCATCGAGTTTTGGCCTGAGGCGTAGTAGAGCCCGTCCCACTTGTACAGGCCTCCGCTGGGTTCAAAATGTACCGGGGGAAGAACGAGATCTTTTTTCTGAAGCTCGGCATTTTTGGTGACAGCGGATTCCTTCACCATCTTCCAGTCCAGGCCGTCGGTGCTGACAAACGGGGCCAGCGTGCCCAGTCTGCGTTTGTCTCTGAAATAGACATGGCCGGAGATCTTGTAGCGCCGGGAGGGATCCGGCTCCTCGGGTTCTGACAGCACCTTGACATTGACGAACCCGAGCGGGGATGGCGTGGTGCGGATCAGGTTGTTGTTCTTGCTGCCACGAAATTCGACCAGTCCCAGATTAGGTTTGGTCCAGTGGATGCCGTCGCTGCTTTCGGCATACGCGGCCCGCCAGCGCTCCGAGGCGACCTTGTTCCCGGTATCATCATCAAAGGCTACATACCACAGCCTGAATTTGTCCTGTTCGCGGATGATGGAACCATAAAACTGCACGCCTTTGGCGTCCGGACTGCCTGGCGGACCTCGTCGCAGCACTGGGTTTTCGGGGTGCTTTTCGGGGGAACGCATTTCCAGTCGCAAGTTCTGGATGTGCGGGATGGAGACCCGGTCAAAGGCGAAGAGAGTGATGGCTTTGGTTTCGTCAAAGAGGTGCGGTTCGGCTGCAGGAAGAGCCTGTCCAGCGAGGAAGGCGCAGGTCCCTAGCAAAGAGACCGGGCGGATTTTGCCAAAGAGTTCCAAAATCATAAGAGGGAGAGGAGGTGGCAAGTTTCCTCTCCAACGTTTGGCCGGGTGCTCTTCTTCCCGGCAATGGGCTGTTTGGGGCCTTGGGCTACGGCTCCCTGAACCGGAGCATCAGCTCCGTGAGGCAGTCAATGACGTGCCTCAGGCGGGCTTGATCCTTTGCAGTGAGTCAAAGCTGATGCGCTTCATGATGGTTACAAACTCCTTCATGTAGGCGGTCTGGGCCAGGCTGCGGGAAGTGGCTGCATAGAGGCCGGCGTAGAGCCCCTGTTTGCGCACGGGGCGGCTTTCCACATAACCTTTCTCAAGATAAGGCTGCACGGCCCAGCCGGGCATGGCGGCGATGCCACGGTGGCTGGCCACGAGCTGCAGGATGGCCACGGTGAGCATGGCCGTCCGGCGGACGGGATTTACACCCACAGGTCCCAGAACTTCTCGGACGATGTCAATCCGATCGTCCGGGATGGGGTAGGTGATGAGGGTTTCTTTGGAGAAATCCTGTGCTGTTAGAAAAGCTTTGCGAGTCAGCGGATGTTTGCGAGCTAGCAGCGCCAGCACCTCGTAGCGGAACAGCGGGTGATAAACGACGTCTTTCCGGGGAGGTGCCTTGGAGACGATCACAAGATCGGCCTGGTCCTCCAGGAGCAAGCCGGTGGGGTCTGGCTGGAAGCCGGAGACAAGGTCCATCTCCACCTCAGGCCAGGCCTCGCGGAAGCTGTCCATGGCAGGCATCAGCCAGTCGAAACAGGAGTGGCATTCCACAGCGATGCGTAACTGACCGGCCTTGCCTTCGGCGATGCGGGCGACATCGCGTTCGCACTGGGTCATGCATTTTACCACATCGTAGGCGGTGCCGAGGAGGCGCTCGCCTGCGGGACTGAGGCGTAGCGGGCTGCTTTTCCGCTGGAAGAGTTCCACTCCCAGATGCTCTTCCACGGCCTTGATCTGGTGGGAAAGGGCAGGCTGGGAGAGGTGCAGCCGCCGCCCTGCCTTGGAGAGATTTCCGGTTTCAGAAAGGGCAATGAGGGCCTGGAGATGGCGGACTTCGAGCATGGCGGCTACCATAGCCCGTTCCAGGAATGGTCCAGGCGGGAGGGCAGGAAAAAATCAACATCCGCTCGCTTCCCGTCCACTTATGATATTCCTTGGTTCCCCGCCTCCATGAGTCTTTCCATCCGTTGCCTGTTTCTTTCTTTCCTGGTTTCTTCGGCCCAGATGCAGGCCCAGGAGCCAGCCCCGGCTCCGGTTCCGGCACCCGCAGCGGCGGTTCCCCAGGAGGTTATTCGAAAGGCCATTCCGGTGGAGGAAGATCCGGTGGCGATGGGGGCTTCGCTTGCGGTGGAGAGCCTTCCCCGGGAGCTTCCTGCCGACTTTAAAACCGTCTACACCCGTTGTGAGATTCCCGAGCGTGTGATCGCGCTGACCTTCGATGACGGACCGCACCCGGAATACACGCCCCGTCTCCTCGACTATCTGCGCGAGAGGAACATCAAGGCGACCTTTTTCATGGTGGGCAGAAATGTACGGGCGTTTCCTGCCATTGTCCGCAGGATGGCTGAAGAAGGGCATGAGGTGGCCAACCACAGCTGGTCGCACCCGCTGCTGACCTCATTGGGCAATACGAAACTGGATGCTCAGATCAAGCAGACCCATGACGCCATCGTGGCGGCATGCGGCAAGGTGCCGGTGCTCTACCGCCCTCCGTATGGCCAGGCGCGCATGACCCAGCGCAAGAGGATTCGCGATACTTTTGGTTATGCTGCCATCCTGTGGGATGTGGACCCGCTGGACTGGCAGTCTCCACGTACCTCCCAGAAGGTGCATGACCGTGTGCTCGCAGCCACCCGCCCGGGTTCCATCATCCTCTGCCATGACATTCATGAAACCACGGTCGCAGCCATGCCCGGTCTTCTGGATGAGCTGAAAAACCGTGGCTTCCAATTTGCCACGGTGACCCAGCTCTTGCAGTTGGGTGCGCGTCATGCCGCGCCTGCCACGGCCGCCGGAGATGCTGCTGCCCCTTTGCCAACCATCCCTGCACCGGAACAGGCTGGAACTCCCACTCCTGCTTCTGCCGGAGATACTGGCGCACCAGCTTCACTTACGCCGGGGGGCGTCGCACCCGGAGGGGCGCTGCCTGTCACGCCGCCAGTGCCTTCTCCGGTTCCGTCCGCTCCTGGGGCCCCCGCTTCAACGGTACCTGCTGTTCCGGCTAAACCTTGAGGCCGGGGTGAAGCAAGGATCATCAACATTTTGAATGATGATCCCCAAAACTCTGCGGATTGTTTATATGGAATGAGGCGATAGTTGTCTTGTCGCCATGAGCGACATCCATACACACAACCTGGGCTACCCGCGTATCGGGGAGCAACGCGAACTGAAAAAAGCCACGGAGGCCTTCTGGCATGGCCGTCTGTCCCGTGAAGATCTGGTGGAGACCGGGCGCAATCTGCGCCGCCAAAACTGGGCCAAGCAGCAGGCTGCCGGCATTGATCTCATTCCCTGCAATGACTTCACGTTTTATGACCAGATGCTCGATTTCTCCTGCCTGATTGGCAACGTCCCGCCGCGTTTCGGCTGGGACGGCCAGGGCATAAATCTGGACACCCTGTTTCTGATGGCCCGCGGTTCCCGTGGAGAGGCGCATGACTCCTGCGGCCATGGCTGTGATCACCAGCCTGCCTTTGCCTGTGAGATGACAAAGTGGTTTGATACCAACTACCACTACATTGTGCCTGAGTTCCGCGCCGACACACACTTCCGTCTGGTGGGTGACAAGGTGTTCCGCGAGTTTGAGGAAGCAAAAGCCCTCGGTTACCGCGCCAAACCGGTGTTGCCCGGGCCTGTGACATACCTGTCGTTAGGCAAGGTTCAGGATCCCGTGAACCCTGGCTTTGACCGCTTCTCGCTCCTCGACAGTTTGGTGACGGTCTATGAGCAGATCCTTCAGCGCCTGGCTGCGTTGGGTGCTGAGTGGGTGCAAATTGACGAGCCGGTGTTTGGCCTGGACCTGACAGCGGTACAGCGCGATGCAGTTCTCGCTGCGTGGGAACGGCTCGGCAAAGCAGCACCCGGCCTCAAGATTTTGGTGACCAGCTACTTCAGTGAGTTGCGCGAGAACCTTCCTCTGTTCCTCTCGTTGCCTGTGCAGGCCCTCCATGTGGATGCTGTGCGTGGTGCGGGTGAGCTGGGAGAGGTCCTGAAGCGTTTCCCTTCCGACAAGATTCTCTCTCTGGGCGTGGTGGATGGTCGCAACATTTGGAAGAATGATTTTGCGGCTTCCCTGGCGTTGCTGGAGAAAGCCCGGGCTGCAGTGGGAGACCGTTTGTGGGTGGCACCGTCCTGCTCTCTGCAGCATTCGCCGGTGACACTGGCGAACGAGAAGGCCCTGGATGCAGAGCTGAAAAGCTGGCTGTCTTTTGCCGATCAGAAGCTCGACGAGGTGTCTGTTTTGAACGCCCTCCTTCACGGTCAGGCTGCACCGGCTCTCCTGGAGGCCAACCAGCAGGCCATTGGCTCGCGCCGCAGCAGTTCACTCATCCACCGCCAGGCTGTCAAAGAACGCCTGGCTGCGGTCGTACCTGCGGATCATGACCGCAGGTCACCGTTCGCGCAGAGGCGTGAACTGCAGGTGAAAAAGCTGGGCCTGCCGGAGTTTCCGACCACAACCATCGGTTCCTTCCCGCAGACAGCGGAAGTGCGTGCCATGCGTGCCCGCTGGAAAAAGGGAGAGCTGAGCACGGAGTCCTATGAGGTCTACCTCCAGCAGGAGATCCGGGAATGCGTGGCCTTCCAGGATGAGATCGGCATCGACATGCCAGTTCATGGAGAGTTCGAGCGCAATGACATGGTGGAATACTTTGGCGAGCAGCTCGACGGCTTCGCCTTCACCCAGAACGGCTGGGTGCAGAGCTACGGCTCCCGTTACGTGAAGCCGCCAGTCATCTTTGGTGACGTAAGCCGGCCTGCGCCGATGACGGTTCGCTGGTCTGAGTATGCGCAGTCCGTGACACAACGTCCGATGAAGGGCATGCTCACTGGCCCGGTGACGATCTTGCAGTGGAGCTTTGTGCGTGATGACCAGCCTCGCTCTGAGACCACCCGCCAGATTGCCCTCGCGATCCGGGATGAAGTGGCTGACCTGGAAACCGCAGGCATTGCGGCCATCCAGATTGATGAACCCGCCATCCGCGAAGGGCTTCCTCTTCGGCGCAGTGACTGGAAAAACTACCTGGACTGGGCGGTGGGTGCATTCCGCCTTTGCGCCAGCGGTGTGCAGGATGACACGCAGATCCACACGCACATGTGCTATTCGGAATTCAATGACATCATTGAAGCCATTGCGGCCATGGATGCGGATGTGATCACCATTGAGACCTCCCGTTCCAACATGGAACTGCTGGAGGCGTTTGTGGATTTCAAATACCCGAACGAAATCGGCCCAGGTGTGTATGACATTCACTCGCCCCGCGTTCCCACTGTCGATGAAATGGTGCGCCTGATGCGCAAGGCCGAGGCGGTGATTCCCCGCGCCCAGCTCTGGGTGAATCCTGACTGCGGGCTGAAGACCCGTGGCTGGGCGGAGGTAAAAACCTCGCTGGTCAACATGGTGTCAGCAGCACGTCAATTGCGCGCAGCCCAGCCAGTCCGAGCCTGATCCCCAACATTCTCATGCATATCCAGGACATCCTTCTGACATCGGAACAGCCGACGCTGTCGTTCGAATTCTTTCCTCCGCGCACACCTGAGGCGGTCAGAGACTTGCAAGAGTCTCTGAACCATTTGGCCCCGTGGCGGCCTGACTTTGTCAGTGTCACTTACGGAGCCGGAGGTGGCACCCGGGACCGGACTCAGGCACTCGTCGGTGAACTGTGTCAGTCGGATGTCTTCGACCCCATTCCACACCTTACCAGCGTGGGGCATACGGAAGCGGAGGTGTGGTCTCTTCTGGAAAACTATGCCGCCGCAGGAGTCAGCAATCTGCTGGCCCTGCGCGGCGACCTTCCAGCCGGCCAGGCGGAGACGGGAGGCGATTTCCTGACGGCCGCAGATCTGGTCCGCTTTATCCGCCGTTTTAATGACAGCGGCGCGCACCCCGACCGTCGCGGCTTTGGCATCGGAGTCGCCTGTTTCCCGGAAGGACATCCTTCAACCCCTAACCGGATGTTGGAAATGGATTATCTCAAGGCCAAGGCGGATGCCGGGGCGGACTGGATGTGCACCCAGGTGTTTTTTGACAACCATGATTTTCATGACTTCCGGGCCAGATGCGAGCTGGCCGGCATCCAGATTCCCATTCTGGCGGGCATTCTGCCACTGACGCAGCCGGGCAGTCTTCGCCGGATGGCGGAACTGGCGGCCGGATCACGCTATCCCGCCCGGCTGCTGAGGTCCCTGCAGCGTGCGGGGGAGGATGCCGATGCTTTCCGCCGGGTAGGCATTCACCATGCAGTGATGCAGTGCGCAGACCTTCTAGACCATGACGTGGCGGGCATTCATCTTTATACCCTCAACAAGGCGGCTTCGACGGTCGAAGTTCTGAGGGGGCTGGGTTACAGTCCCCTTTCCGCTGCGAGGGAGAGCCGCAAGGTGGGACTGAAAGAGGGCACGGTTTTTCAGGCCTGTTCGCCTTGAGCGGCCGGGGCTTCCTTGGCCGTTTTCAGCATGTCATTCCACTGCTCTTTCTGCCAGCGGGCTGATTCGGGCCGGAGGCCGATGCCCCCGGCGAAGTCGCCGCGGCTGTTGTAAAGCTCAATGCAGATGATCTCTTCGGCACCCAGTGGAAAGCGGGTGGCCCAGACCTGACCACGATGTCCGCATCCCCGAAGCGTGAGCTGGGAAGCCTCGCCGAAAAAGGTCGTGCCGCAGCCGCATTCACCCCAGTGGGTGGGGAAAAAGCCTGTGGGAAGAAAGACCGCTTCATTGCGCACCGCACCGCCCAGGGGCACCTGGGCGAGCGTCATATTTTGTAGCGCCTGCCGCACCACCCTGCGCGGCAGGCGCCAGGCCAGATCCTGCCCCGCAGCCTCCAGCGCAGAAAGGCGTGAAACGCCCTCCATGCCAGGGAATGCAGAGTCGGGCAGGCTTCGCGAGAGGCCGTTCCAGAGATGCCGCACCGTCGCTTTGTCGGGAGCGGGTGTCTCTGTTCGTGCTTCGGATTTCTGGCCAAATTGAATGGTCCGGCGGCCGCTGGCGTGGCGGGCCACAAGGTCTTCATAGACCTCGTATTCGGACCAGTTGGTGACGAGGAGCTTCAGGCATCCCTCGCCGTTTCTGTCGAAAAATTGAAAGCTGGCCACCTGCTGGTCGCCCACATTTTCCACCACCGCCATGGCACCCCCAAACGCGGAGGGCCGGATCTCAGCGCCCGATTCCAGACACAGCCATTCATCGGATCCGGGATAGCTCTGGAAGTGAGCTTGTTCCCAGGCGGCGGCCATGCTGACTGGGCCGCGGGCGGCGGTGGCCATGATGAGACCGAGATCCTTCAGGTGCTTGAAGAAGCGGGGCCAGTTGCCATCGAGATGGATGGCTGTCGCAGCCCCCTCATCGGCCTCGAAGCACCACTCCGGCTTCACGCGGCGCAGATCAAAGGTATGCGCGGGGAAGCTGTAGGCAATGCGTGGAGGATGTGACGTGGAATCCATGGGGGGGAAGCGGAAGGCAGGAAAAGTGTCCGAGGCAGGAGGCCGGTCAGGCGGCGAGCAGGCGTTCTTCCGCCAGGGCAGCAAAGACGCCTTCGATCCAGGCATCGCAGGGCTCATCGTAGTCGATGTCGCAGTCCACCCGGGCATGGAAGCGAATGGCCCCCTGTGTTTCCAGGGCCTCGTCGTAGTCCTTGCCGCACTGGCAGAAGCGGTCGTAACAGGAGTCACCAAGGGCGAGCACGGAGTAGCGCAGATGCTCCAGACGGAACTTCGGACGGTTCACCACCTGCTCGTAAAAATTCTCGGTGCCATCCGGCGGATCACCGTCACCGTAAGTGCTGGTGATGATGAGTGCAGTGTCAAACTGCTTGAGCACATCGGCCGTGGAATCC
>DASWXG010000831.1:0-4168 GCA_036405615.1 Prosthecobacter sp.
CGCCATGTCCTCGTCGCGCCAGCGGGCGGCCTTGCCTCCAGTCATCCAGCCGATGCGGCCGACGCCGTTTACAATGGTCATGTCATGCCCGTGGGTGTGCTTCAGCTTTAGCAGTTCCGGGTTCTCGCTGCCGGTCGGGTCTGTGCCCACTTTCGCTTTGTAGCTGACGCTGATGGGGTCTTTGGGGTCCAGGCCGACGATGCGGCGCTGGTCAATGTACACGGTGGGGACACGGTCGCCTGTGGCAGCCATGATGAAGGAGGAGTCAAAGCCGAGGTCCAGGGGGCTGGGTTTGATGTCGGCGTTCCAGTCCGGTCCGCCCTCATTTCCCAGGCCGAGGTGCCACTTGCCCACGATGCCGGTGCGGTAACCGGCCTGCTTCAGCAAAGAGGCTACGGTGGGGGTGCCGGGAGGGATGGTGATGGCGGCGTCTCCCGGTGCAATGCTGGAGCCGGGCTCCTGCCGCCAGGAATAGGTGCCGGTGAGGAAGGCACGGCGGGTGGGCGTGCAGGTGGCGGCGGGGGAGTGGGCATCCGTGAAGCGGCAGCCCTGTGCGGCCAGCCTGTCCAGGGCAGGGGTCTTGACGAGCTTGGCCCCGTAGCAGCCGAGGTCTCCATAACCGACGTCATCGGCGAGAATGAAAACAATGTTAGGCTTGGTGCCTTCGGCTGCGGCAGCGGAGAGGCCGGCAGCAAGGGCAAACAGAGTGAGGAGGGGGCGGATCATGAAGCGGGTAAAACGTGGCCCCGGTGAAAAAATATCGCAGAAAAATGGAAGCCACAGGTAGACAGCCGTGACCGTCCTTCCGCCCCCGGCAAGAGAGCGGAAATCAAGGAGGAAGGCTACCTGCGGGGCAGGGGATCAGGCCTCCAGCTTCCAGGGGCCGCGATAGTCACGGGTGAGCATCTTGCTGGCCTCTGCATCTCCGATGATTTCTTCTTTCTCCGGGTCCCATTTCACAGGCCGGTTGACCAGGAAGGAGATGAGGGCCAGATGGCCTGGCGTGGCACTGCGGTGGGCGGTTTCCACCGGAGTCACGGTGGGTTTCCGGCTCTTCACACAGTCCAGGAAATTGCGGTGATGGCCGGGTGTTTCATACAGACGTGTTTTGATGACGTCATCACCCAGTTTGGGGGCTGTCGCGGCTTCCACCACCTTGTCGCCCTCACGCTTTTTGATCACCTTTTTCAGTTCCGGTTTGGAGGCATCAAAGGTGCCGTTGCGGTTGACGTAAACCCAGCCGTCGGTGCCGATCCACTTGGTGCCCATTTGGATGTCGTCATGGCCTCCGGCGATGGTCATCACGATGTCTCCGGCATAGTGCGCTTCGGCACGGTAGCGGGTGGCGGTGTTCCAGATGTCCGTGCGGGGCGGCATGTCCACCTGCAGAGGTTTCACCAGCGTGGGGCCGCTGCTGTCCATATCCATGCCCCAGTGGGCGATGTCGCCATGGTGGCCGATCCAGTCCAGAAGCTGGCCGCCGCCGATGTTGTAGTCCCAGCGCCAGTTTCGGTGAACCCGGCATTCAATGTATTCCTGCATGGCGGCCGGGCCAATCCACATTTCATAGTCCAGCTCCGGTGGCGGCGGGGTGGCGGCGCGTTTGTCTCCAGACTTTGCAAAGTCGTTATGGCCGGAGGGCAGGCCCACCTCCACATGGGTGAGTTTGCCGATGAGGCCATTGCGGACGATCTCTGCGCCGATGCGGAAGTTGTTTTCGCTGCGCTGCCAGGAGCCGGTCTGCCAGATGCGGCCATAGCGTTTGACGGCATTCACGATGGCCTGCTGTTCGCCGATGGTGCGTGCCAGGGGTTTTTCTCCATAGATGTCCTTGCCGTTTTTGGCGGCCTCGATGGAGGTCAGCGCATGCCAGTGGTCGGGCACGGCCAGCATCATGGTGTCAATGTCAGCGCGGGCCATGACCTCGCGGTAGTCGTGGTAGCCTTTGCAATCGCTGTTTTTATAAGCGCCGTTGATGGTGCCTACGGCTTTTTCGAGGTTGCGTTTGTCGATGTCGCAGGCCGCCACAATCTGGCAGTCCTGCTCGGCCAGAAACTTGCTGGTGTTACTGGGCCCCATCATGCCCCAGCCGATGACGGCCATGGTGATTTTGTTGGAGGGGGCATCCTGTCCCAGGACGCGGGAAGGAATGATGGTTGGAAAACCAAGCGCGGCAGCAGATGTAGCCAGGAACTGACGGCGGGAAGAAAAGGGGACGCGCTTCATGGGGATTGCGGCTTTTAGCGAAGGCTGCCCCAAGCTGTCGAGCACGAAATCCGCCTCCGGTGCCGTTTGAAACATGAAAAGTTGATCCAAGACCTTGTAAACAGGGATGAAAATCTGTTTGCAAAACCATTCCAGCCAATCATACAAGCGGCCCGCGTGTTTTGAACGCCCGGGAGCGCTTGTGTGTCACACTGCGCTCCTACCAAGACAACCCCCAACAACCATGACAGCGACAGTATGATCCAAGTGCAAAACCTCCGAAAAGTGTTCGGCAGCAAGGTGGCTGTGGACGACGTCTCCTTCTCCGTCGAAAAGGGTCAGGTCCTCGGATTTCTCGGGCCCAACGGTGCAGGCAAGTCCACCTCCATGCGAATGGTCACCGGCTACTTCCGGCCCACCTCCGGAACCATCAAGATCGGCAATTTCGACATGCTGGAGCAGCCGGAACTGGCGAAGCGCTCCATCGGCTACCTGCCGGAAAACGCCCCGCTGTATTCAGACATGACGGTGGCGAGCTTCCTGGGCTTTTGCGCCGAGATGCGCGGCCTGTATGGCAGCGCCCGCAGCAAGGCGATCGACCGCGTTCTTGAACTTTGCTTCCTGGAAAACGTCCGCAACCAGAGTGTGGACACGCTGTCGAAAGGCTACCGCCACCGCACCTGCTTTGCCCAGAGCATCATCCACGACCCGGACATCCTGATTCTGGACGAACCGACGGACGGTCTGGACCCCAACCAGAAACACGAGGTGCGCGGCCTGATCAAGCGCATGGGCCAGAACAAGGCCATCATTTTCTCCACCCACATCCTGGAAGAAGTGGAGGCCGCCTGCTCCCGCGCCATCATCATCGACCGCGGCAAGGTGGTGGCAGATGGCACTCCGGACCAGCTCAAGAAACTGGTGCCGGGCGTCAACACCCTGGACGAAGTCTTCCGCACCATCACCCGCCCGGACACGGCCAAGTAATCCCTCCGCCGTCCTGGTTTCCAACCGCTCATTTTCTTTCTCCCTATCTCATGAAAACCCGAAATCTGGAAAACACCCTCGCGATCTTCAAGCGGGAGTTCCTCTCCTATTTCAACTCGCCGGTGCTCTACGTCATCGTCGTCATCTACCTGCTCGCTTCCATGGGCTTCGCCTTTTTCTTTGGCGGTCTCCTGGCGCGTGGGGATGCCTCTCTGGAGTCGTTCTTTGTCTTCCAGCCGTGGATCTTTGTGGTCTTTGTCCCTGCCGTGGGCATGCGCCTCTGGTCTGAAGAGCACCGCCTGGGCACCTTCGAGCTTTTGATGACCTTCCCGGTGTCCCCGTGGCAGGCCATTTTGGGCAAATTTGCGGCGGGTGCGCTCATCTGGGCGATCAGCCTCGGACTCACCTTTTCGGTGGTGTTCACCATGTCCTGGCTGGGGAACCCGGATCCGGGCCCTATCATTTCCGGCTATGTGGGCGCCTACCTGTATGCCCTGGGCTGCCTGGGCATCACCTGCGCCGCCAGCTCCTACACACGCAGCCAGGTGGTGTGCTTCATTGTGTCCGTCTTCCTTTGCGTCTTGCTCACCCTCATTGGCTGGCCGCAGGTCGCCGATTGGATGGTGAAGATCTCCCCGACATGGATGGAATCCTCCGTCAAGTTTGTCCAGTATACGAGCTTCTTCGGCCACTTCCTGGAGCTTCAGAAAGGCGTTCTCGCCATTCAGGACGTCCTCTACTTCCTCTCCGTCATCGCCATTTCGCTGTTCGTCACCGACATGGGCCTCCGCTCCAAGCGCGGCTGATCTGCGCCCCCGTCTGAAACCCTTTGCATCTGACTGACTATGAAACTGAATTCCAAAGACGGCTCCGCAGGCATCACCGTGCTGCTCGTGGTGGCCATTGTGGTCGTTCTGAACTTCCTTGTGGGTGGTTTGGGGCTGGGCAATGCCCGGCTGGACCTCACTCAAAACAA
>DASWXG010000832.1:0-23022 GCA_036405615.1 Prosthecobacter sp.
AGGCTGTCCGGGTTTGCCCCGGCATCAATGAGCACCCACTGGGTGGTCATGGAAGGCATGATGGAGGCGATGGCGGGCCGCTCGATGTGGGGCAGGGTGCGCAACTTGATGAGGCTGGCGGTGACGGCCGCACCGGTGTGCCCGGCAGAGACGACGGCATCAGCCTTCTTGTCCTTCACCAGGTCCACAGACCGGGCGATGGAACTGTCCTTTTTCTTGCGCACGGCATCGAGGCCGCTGTCGCTCATGTCCACGATCTGGGTGGCGGGGACGATTTCCAGCTTGTCGCTGGCGGGGATACCCTGGGCCTGCATCTCGCGTTCGATCAGTTCCGGAACGCCGACGAGGAAGATTTTTTCAATCTGGGGCAGGGTCTCGAGGGCCAGCTTCACGCCGCCCATGGGATTTTGCGGGGCGTGGTCGCCACCCATCACATCCAACGCGATTTTCATGCCTCTGAAGCTGGTTTGGTCAAAATTAGGAAAGGGCGGAGTGTAAAGCGTGGGCTGAGGAGTTTGCAAATGCGGATTCATCCCGCCGGGGCAGTCATTTTTTCCGCTTGCAGCTCTCAGTTGGGCTCGTGCCTAAGGAAGTGGCAAAGCGGGGTTGTCGGAAGGCTTTATTTGGAGGAAGGTGCAATCCGTGAGCGTCGCCTCCCCTGAAAACACCAGCCGTCCCTCCGCCTGCTACTCGCAGGAAGGACAAACGACGGTGCTGACCCTCACGGGCGACTGGCTGCGCGGCGGGCCAGAGCCGGAGATTCAGGGCCAGCCCGCAGCGTCCGGGGCTGTGAGATACGAAACCGGCGGGCTGGGCAAATTTGACTCCACCTTGCCTGCTTTTCTTCTGGCGGCCTTGCGCGGCAGCCAGGATGCGGGGCAGGAAGAGGAGGCAAAACCCGCACTGGACGGCCTGCCGGAGAATCTGCGGGGGCTGATGGAACTGGCCCTGGCGGTACCGGAACGCAGCGAGGCAAAAAGCCGCTCCGCCTCACCTTCAGAGCTGAAACGGCTGGGCAAAAAGACGCTGGCGCTTTGGGGTGGTGTGGAGTCGATGCTGGAGTTCGTCGGCGAGTCCATTCTCTCCATCGGCCGTCTGGTCACGGGCCGGGCCCGGTTCCGGCGCAGTGACTTGTGGCAGACGGTGCAGGAGTGCGGCATCGAGGCGCTGCCCATTGTGGCCCTCATCAGCTTTCTCATTGGCCTGATCCTGGCCTTTGTGGGCAATGTCCAGCTTACCAATTTTGGGGCGAACATCTTCGTGGCAGACCTGGTGGGCATCGCCATGGTCCGGGAAATGGGCGTGGTGATGACGGGCATCATCATGAGCGGCCGCACGGGGGCTGCTTTCGCTGCCCATCTCGGCAGCATGAAGGCGAACGAGGAGATCGACGCCCTGCGCACCTTTGGCCTGAACCCGTTTGACTTCCTAGTGCTGCCACGCTTGCTCGCGCTGCTGCTCATGCTGCCGGTCCTGACCGTGTATGCCAATATCATCGGCATCCTGGGCGGCATGCTGGTAGGGGCGCTCGTCGGCATCCCGCCCGTGCTGTACTGGAACCAGACATTGCTGTCCATCAAGCTCACCACGGCCTTTCTAGGTGTGCTGAAAAGCTTCTTCTTCGCGGCGGCCATTGCCATCAGCGGCTGCATGCAGGGCATGAACGCAGGGAACTCCTCTGCCGCTGTCGGCCAGGCCACCACCCGTGCGGTGGTCATCTCCATCACGGCCATCATCATTCTGGATTCAGCCTTTGCGGCCATCTTTACCATTCTGAAAATCTGATCCGCGTCCCCGCCGCATGCCCGCCCCCACACATCCATCGGCTGCCTCCACCGCCAAGCTTTCCCAGGCGGGCAAGGGGAGTGCGAAGGCGCGGATTTCCATCCGCGATCTGACGATGGCTTACGGGTCCTTTGTGGTGATGAAGGATCTGACGTTTGATGTCATGGAGCGGGACATCTTTGTCATTATGGGTGGCAGCGGTTGTGGCAAAAGCACCTTGCTGCGGCACATGATCGGCCTGCGCGAACCTGCCAAGGGAAGCGTGTCCTATGACGGGGAAAACTTCACGGCAGCTGATCCGGATGAGCGGGAAAAGTTCATCCGCCGTTTCGGCGTGATGTACCAGTCCGGGGCTCTCTGGTCCTCCCTGACCCTGGCAGAAAACATTGCGCTGCCGCTGGGTGAGTTCACCACGCTTTCACCGAAGGCCATTCAGGAACTGGTGGCCTACAAACTGGCACTGGTGGGCCTGTCCGGCTATGAAGACTACTACCCCAGCCAGGTGAGCGGCGGCATGAACAAACGCGCGGGCATTGCCCGGGCCATGGCGCTGGACCCTGACATCCTGTTTCTGGATGAACCGGGAGCGGGGTTGGACCCTCTGAGCAGCCGGCGGCTGGATGACCTCATCCTGCGGCTCCGTGACAGCCTCGGGTCCACCGTGGTCATCGTCACCCATGAGCTGGCCAGCATCTTTGCCATCGCCAACAACAGTGTTTTCCTGGATACTGAAACGCGCACCCTGGGGGCTGTGGGTAACCCGGCTGAACTGCGCGATCATTCTGACAACCCCAACGTCCGCCGTTTCCTGAACCGGGGAGAGGAACCTGAGACCGCCTCCGGTACCCACCACGCAGAGAAGCCCCGCACCCCGTCTTTGACATGAGCCAGAAAGCCAATCCCACCCTCATCGGTGCCTTCACCCTCATCGGCCTGCTCATTGCCGGCGCGGCGGTGGTGTTGTTTGGTGCGGGCAAATACTTTGAGCGGTCGCACAAGGTGCTGCTCCACTTCGACAAAAGCGCCATCGGCCTGCTGGTCGGTTCAGACGTGCGCTTTGGCGGTGTGCGCATCGGTACCGTTTCTTCCATCCACGTCATGGTGGACACTGAGAAGAACCGCAAGATCATCCCGGTGGTGGTGGAACTGGCGGAGAAGGACCTCATGTCGATCGGCACCACCACAGGGGTGGCCATTGATTTCTCCAGCCGGGAAGGGGTGAAACGCGCCGTGGACCGCGGTCTGCGTGCGGGTATGAAGCAGCAGAGTTTGCTGACGGGCTTGCTTTACATCGAGTTCGACATCGTGCCGAACACACCCGGCTTTGAGTATGAAGGCCCCACGGTGGCGGATTACCCCACGGTGCCCACCATCGCCACGGAGATTGATGAACTGATCGCCGGAGTGGCGGACGGTTTGAAAAAGATCAATGCCCTGGACCTGGATGGCATCGTCAAAGAACTGCGCAAGGTGCTGAGCTCCGCCGAGAAACAAGTGGCTGACCTGAACACGAAACAGATCAGCGACAACATCATCGCCATCACCGAGGATGTGGAATCCTTCACCAAAGGTGAGCAACTGACCAACGCCATCAAGCACCTGGATGAGACGGTGCTGGAGTTCAAAGCGCTGACCACCAAGGTGGGCGAGAAGGTGGACCCGCTGGTGGAGGATTTTTCCAAAGTGGCCAACAAGGCGTCTGACAGCCTCGCCAAGATCGAATCAGCAGGGAATGAACTCTCACGCTCGCTCAATCCTCGCGGACCGGTATTGCTGCGTCTGCAAGATGTGCTGCTGGAGACGGAGCGCGCTGCACGGGCCATCAAGGAACTGGCCAACGATCTGAAACGCAACCCCAATGCCCTGCTGATGGGCAAGGAGACCAAGGAATGAAGATGAACAGCCGCCGCCCTTTTTTGCCTTTCCTGCCGCTGTGCCTCAGTGTGATGGCGCTGGTGACCTTCCCCTCTTGCAAGGCGTTGCGGCCCGTGCGCGACCCTGCCTCCCGCCACCTGCTGGATCCCGCCGTGCCCTACCGCGCGGGGCGCGCCGCGAAACCGGCGCTGGGGGTGGCCAAGCCTTATCTGCCGGCCTATCTCGACCGTCAGCAACTGGTGACCCGGGATGGCAACGGGGCGGTGAAAGTGATGGACACCCAGCTTTGGTCCGAGCCTTTGGACACGGGCATCACGCGTGTGCTGGCGGCGAACCTCAGCCGTCTCACCGGCTCCACCGCCATCCAGTCGGCCAGTTCGTTTGTCTCGCTGGAGTATGACTCCGTGGTGGAACTGCGGGTGGACCAGTTTGATCCGGATCCCTCCGGCCAGATGGTGCTGGAGTGCTCCTGGAAGGTGCAGCCCGTAACCGGCGGTGAACGCAATTTCCGCAGCTACCGCACGGAGGTGCCGGTGGAGACCACTGTCCCGCCCGTGGCCGGGCGCATCGCTGCCATGAACGAAGCCCTGGCCCGCCTCGCGCGGGAGATTACGCGCAGTTTGTGAGATGAGGGATCAGCTCTCTCAAAATGGATGCAGTATCCGAGCTATGCTGGGCGGTGAGATTGTGGTGCTGACTTGGTGAAGTCTGCGCATGACAAAATGTCCATAGTACCAAACCTCACCCACATTGCCTTTTTGATGGACGCTCTACTTGATATTTATGCGCCAGCCATCTACTCAGTTCTATTCTTTGTCGGATTTCTATTTTTTCCAAACCTCAAGGTGGATTCGGAAGACAAAAGGAAAAAGGTAAGAATTTGTTGTTGGGCATTGTTGGTTTGCTCATTGGTGCTTGCTGCAATTGTTTTAATGAACGTCTCAGCTCAGCCTTAGTGTGAGTTGTGAGAATGCACGAGTTGGCTTGTTGCAGGCTACAATTCGTCATCCGAGCAGTCCTGTAAAAGTTCGGGTGAAGTCGAGAGTGGATCTTTTCCCCAACAGCATAAAAAGATCTCCCTCGGAAACCGTTTCGAGGCTTGTTCGCGGATGGATGCCCGCGGGCGCGACGTTCGCTGGATTCCTGAGGGCCATTGCTGAACTTGAGTGGCGGTGATATCGGCGGGCAGTTCCCCTTCTGCATTAAAGTCGTCCTGCGGTTGCCAGTTTTGCTTTGTTTCAGTCACGATTTTTGGTGGTAGGTCACTCATACGAATTCAGGGCTGGTTGACCGGCCTGAGGAAGCGATCTAATTTGGAACAAATATGATTGCTTCCACTTTCCTTGCCATCTGGATGCAGGTGCTCCTAACCACAAGTGTACCTCTAGCTGAAGAGCTGAGTTATTTGCAGCAAGGTTTTGGGGTAAAACCGCTGGCAGTTGAAAAAGATACGGTTTTTCGATCTTTTGTTAAAGTTCCATCCAGTGTCAGCAGGTGTATCACGATTCATGTAACGGACGACTCGGTTAAGGTGGAGTTGATTGAACTGACACCTACTGCCGAATTCTCATTCGGCAGTCCTTGCTTCAAAGGGGAGGCAGGATTGTCAGAAAGGCATCGGCCCGATCTCTTGTGGCTTCTAGACCTGGACAAGTTTTCAGATTTTTGGAAGCCTTTGACAGAAGAAGAGGAGTTTTTTATATCTGGAACAGATAGTGGAACATGGTGGTTTGAGGTTCGCTCAGGAGAGCACTACAAAGCGCTTAGATTGCTTGGAATTGACATTTTGCATGATCTTAACTTAGGGAACGGTCAAGATAGAAACATTTCGCTGTACTATGCTGCGATTGATGTCGTTAAAGAGTCACTTATAAAAGCCGGGATTGCGGGCTGGAAGCCGTTGAAGTAAATGCAGGCGTCATGCTCTGCCTTCCTGTTATCATCGGTTCGATTCAGTAACTTACAATGAGAATCAAGGCTTTCTGAAGCGATAAATTGATGAGCAGATGGACGTCATGCCCTTAGTGCCGCCTCTTCAAACGAACCCATTGCGAGTCAACCCCGGTCGCCAACCCACAGTCGACTTCGATATCACGAATCACTGAGAGGCCGTCTGAAAAAGGCCTGTCAGGATGCTTCCTTGGCCTGTCCCCAGTCTTGAGTTCCATGGATGCCAGATGACCGATGATCCTGGAGGGATCACAGCGGGTAGCCGGGGTGTAAAGGAGCGTAGCGACTGCACCCCCGGTTTTGATCTCGCCCACGACTTCTCTCCGGGGCATCCTGGAGGGATGCCAGCGGTGCAGACTGTCCCTTGGGGGGCTGCACCCCGGGTTTATCCTCGCTGCTGGCATACCTCCGGCATGCCCCGGAGAGAATGTGATGTTTGCGAGGAAACCGGGGGTTTCGTTCACTGCGTTCGCTCAACCACCCGGCGACCCGCTGGGATGCCTCCGGCATCCAAGGCCCTGCTGCGAAACAGGGAGTCTGTTCCGCACGACCAGCGGATGAGCCTTTTTTCAAACAGTCTTTAAGAAATCATCGTCCTTGCAAGCCCAAAAAGGACCGTGGGCCTCTTGCCAGCCCGCACAACCTAACCAAAAGCACGTCCACAGGCATCTGCCCGGACCGCCCCGTCCAGCCACCGTCACGCCAGGATGCCCTGGATCACCTTGCCAAAATCGCGCTCCAGACGCTTGCGGCCCGGCACCTCCAGGCGATGCGGATCCAGCCCCAAAAGGTGCAGGATGGTGGCATGCACATCCGTGACGTAGTGCGGATCTTCCACTGCATGGAAGCCCAGTTCGTCCGTGGCCCCATGGATGGTGCCGCCTTTCACACCGCCGCCTGCCATCCAGATGCTGAACGCATACGGATGGTGGTCACGCCCGTCACTGCCCTGGCTGCCGGGCGTACGGCCAAACTCCGTGGCAAAGACCACCAGCGTTTCCTCCAGCATGCCGCGCTGCTTCAGATCCTTCAGCAGGCCTGATACCGGTTTGTCCACCTGCTCTGCCAGACGGGAGTGGTTCACACGTAGGCCGGAGTGGGAATCCCACGCGCCCGCCGCCCCGTCGCCATGCTGGATCTGGATAAACCTCACCCCGCGCTCCGCCAGCCGGCGGGCCACCAGCAACTGCCGGCCAAACGGTTCCGTCTCCTTCTGGTCCAGGCCGTAGAGCTTCTGCGTCTCGGCGCTTTCCGTGTCCAAATTCAGCGTCTCCGGCACAGCGGTCTGCATGCGGTTGGCCAGGCTGTAGCTCTTCATCCTCGCCGAAAGCGTACGATCACCGGGATATTGCCCGGCGGTCACCTGGTTCAGGCGATGGATGAGGTCAAACTGCGCCTGCTGTTCCGCCGCAGCGGTTCCGGCCTCCGGTTTGGCAAAGGACAGCGGGTTCTTCGGGTCCACCCGCAGGGTCACCGCATCAAAAGCCGGGCCGAGGTAGTGACCGTCGCGCGTGTCAAAAAAGCGCGGCCCCATGTTCACAAACGCCGGCAGATTTTCCGTGGGGCTGGCCAGCCCGTAGTTCACCCACGCGCCCAGGGTGGGCACGCGCGGCTCCAGCATGTGGCGGCCGGAGGCAAACTGTACCTGCGCCCCGTGGTTGTTGTCCGTGGTCCACATGCTGCGCACAAAGGCGATCTCATCCGCGCAGGAACCGATGTGAGGAAACCAGTCGCTGATCTCCACCCCGCACTGGCCATAGCGCTTGTAGCCCGTCTGCAGCGGGTAGATCACGTTCCGCTGCTGGCCGTTGGCATCATTCACCACCACCACGCGCACATTTTTGAGCTTCTCCGGGTCCAGCACGCTTTTGAACGGCGTCTCGCCGATGCTCTTGCCCGCATAGCGGTTCAGCATAGGTTTCGGGTCAAAACTTTCCATGTGGCTCACCCCGCCGCGCATGAACAGCCAGATCACCCGCTTGGCCTTCGCTGCATGCATGGGCAGGCCGTCCGGCGGAGTCCACAAGTCCGAAGCCCCCGCCCTGGAAGCCTGCATCGCCAGCCCGCCAAGACCGGCCCCCAGCCCGGCCAGCCATTGCCGCCGGGTCCACTCCTGCTGTGCCTGGGCAAGTGCGTCAGTGTTCATGGTCGCATTCATCTATCGGAGAGTGACAAAGTCATTGTGGCTGAAGAGCGCCTGCAGAAACAAATCCCGCCGCATGCCCGCCAGAGACTCCCGGCAGATCCGCAGTTCCTCCTCCGCAGCCTCGCGGCCCAGCACCGCCAGGAAAGCCCGGCGGACAAAGGCGGCATCATCCAGGCCTTTCAGACGGGCCTCCAGCGCCACCGCGCAGTCATGGGAAAGACGGCTGTTGGTCATCGCCAGCGCCTGCTGCGGCACCACGCTTTCCTCGCGGCGGTAGCAGTCCAGCACATTGGCATTGTCAAACATCGCCAGGAACCGGTGCTCCTCCTCCGCCGTCTGGTTAAAATAAAGCGAACGCCGCGTGCTCGTCTCCATCTTCACCGGGTCCAGTGTGGGGCCGCCCTGCGTCAGGTCCAGCCGCCCGGCCACATGCAGCAGGCTGTCCCGCACCGCTTGCGACTCCATCCGGCGCGGGTTCATCCGCCAGTAGCAGGTGTTGTCAGGATCTTTCGCCAGCGTGGCCGCATCTGCCCCCGCATTGGAGGAACCGGCGGCATAGAGGTCCGACAGCAGCATCTCCCGGTGCAGCTTTTTCAAACTCCAGCCGCTTTCGACGAAACGCACCGCCAGGGCATCCAGCACATCCTGGTGCAAAGGCGCGGGGCTGCGGCGGCCAAAGTCGCTGACATCCGCCACCAGAGCCGTCCCGAAATGGCGCATCCACACATGGTTCACCAGCACCCGGGCCGTGAGCGGATGCTCCGGCGCGGCGATCCAGCGCGCCAGGGCCAGGCGGCGGCCGGTGCTGGTTTCCGGGTAGGTCTGCACCTCGGCATTGCGCGCTTCATCCGGCCCTTCCTGGGCTTTCAGCGTGGCCCGGATCGCGGTGTATTCCGTTCCCGGTGCTGCTTCTTTTTTGCGCGCAGCCGCCAGTTCCTCACCCGCCGCCTTCAGCACCTTTTCCGCCGCTGTTTTCTTTTTGGCATCCGCCCCTTTCAGAGCCGGGTCGCTTTCAGCCTTCAGGCTTTTGCTTTCCGCCAGCAAACGGCGGTAGAGGGCATCCGCCACCGCCGCCGCGTGTGCCAGCCCCTTGTCCGCAGGTTCCTGGTCCGCCGCATGCACCGCCTTCAGCATCGGCACTTTTGCCTGCGCGGCAGCGAGCCCTTTTTCCTCCACGGCCTTGTCAGCCGCGGCGGCCTTCTTCAAACGGGCGGTCGCAGCCGCAATCTCCTTTTCCGCCCGGGCCAGATGATCCGCCAGCACGAACGGCAGCAGCGCAGGCCTAACAACTTTTGCAGGAATCTTCACCGTCTGGGCCGCATACGGCTGCCCGCCGAGGATCTTCGGCACGCCCGGAGCCAGCGTGCGGGACTTGTCCTCGTTCTTCTCATCCCCGCGCACATGCCGGTAGGTCACGCGGTCCAGATGCAGATCGTAGACACGCGGCAGCCCGTTCTTTTCCAGGTCCGTCTCCCCCGGCCAGGGGTCCAGGCGCACATGCATGGGTTCAAACACCGCCCGCATGCGGTAGTACTCCGCATGGTCCACAGGATCATACTTGTGGTCGTGGCATTTCACACACTGCATGGTCAGGCCCAGAAAGGCACGGCAGGTGTGCTCCACCGTTTCATCCAGCCACGTGGTGCGGTTGAAGAGATAGTAACTGCGGGCCAGGAAACCGGTGGCGCGCAGGTTGTCCCGGTCCTCCGGGGCCAGTTCATCCGCCGCCAGCATCTGCACGATCATCTGGTCATACCCCTTGTCGGCATTCAGGGATTCCACAATCCAGTCGCGCCAGTGCCAGAGATGCTTCTGGCTGTAACGGAGCTGGTTGCCCAGGCCATACCAGTCAGTGTAACGCCAGATGTCCATGAAGTGCCGTCCCCAGCGCTCGCCATACTGAGGCGTGGCCAGCAGGCGGTCCACCGTGCGCGCCCGCAGCGCCTTCACATCCGGCGTGGCAGCCGTGTCTTTCAAAAAGGCCTGCACCTCCTCCGGCGTGGGCGGCAGGCCCACGAGGTCCAGGTGCACACGGCGCAGCCACATCTCCGGCGCGGCCTCGGGCTGCGGTTTCAAGCCGCGCTCCTTCAGCCGGGCCTGCACCATTTCATCCAGAGACTGGGGTGAAGCCTTGGGCCGATGATACGCCCAGTGATCCTTCGGGTCCGACTCCGGCTGCTCATCCGCCGGGCCCGGCGCGCCTTTCTCAATCCAGGCTTTCAGCAGGGCGATCTGCTTCGGGTTAAAGGCCGCGCCCTCGCCCTCCGGCGGCATGCGTTCATCCAGATCCGTGGTGATCACCCGCTGCAGCATCAAGGCATGATCTTTGGTTAGGGCATTGCCTTCATCCCCGCCCTTTTTCATCAGTGGCACGGTATCCACCCGCAGCCCCGCCTTTTGCTTCAGCGCGCCGTGGCAGGCATAGCAGCGCTCCTTCAGCAGAGGCTTGATGTCCTTCAAATAATCCACCCCTGCCGCAGGCAGGGACATCCCCAGCGACAGCGCCGCCAGCATGGCGGCAGAAGGGGTGAAGGCACGTCGTGTCGGGTTCGGCTGCACCCTGCCACTACGCCTTTTCACGGCCCATGCTTGCGCCGTGAATGAGGAAAAAACGCATCTCTCCAAAGCCTTTCCTAACAAACACTACGTCCGGAGCAAGAATCAATACTGTTGTGCCGGTTCCGCCAGCTTGCGGCCATTCCGGCACGGGGACTGCTAGTTCTAACCGCATCCCCCCCCCGGAACGCTTTGCCAAGGACAGCCCCATGCTGACCCTGAGAGTCCACGGCCCGGTGCCGAGGGGGAACGACGCCCCCCATGAAAATCCCGCTGCTCCTCACCGCCCTTCTGCTGTCCGCCGCCGAAGTCACGGCCCAGACCTACTTCTTCGACGGCGACCTCGTCACCACCGGCATCCAGAACGGTGCCGGAGCCTGGAGCACCGATGCCGGCACGGGCACCAACCTCCGCTGGCTGAAAGACGGTGCCTACTCCGCCTGGGACAACAGCGGCCTGGCCATTGCCGAATTTGGCAGCACGGCCAGCACCAGCGGCGGAGTCATCACCCTCGCTGGTGAGATCAAAGCAGCAGGTCTGAACTTCACCCCGCTCGGTTCACCGCTGGGTTCAGCAGCCTACTCCTTCACCGGCGGCACGCTCAATCTCGGCAGCGGCGGTGTCATCAATGTGGCCAACGGTGCCTCAGGCGGCGGTCTCGGCGGCCAGTGGATCACTTTCAACTCCCCGCTGAAAGCCAGCAACCTGACCATCCAGAAAAACGGCGGAGCCACCATCGGCTTTGTGCGCATCAACACGCTCAATCCCGACCTCACGGGCATCCTCACGCTGAAAAGCACCGCCGATGCCACCAGCGGCATTTACGCCAGCATCGCCAGCCCCACCTACATCAGCAGCCTCAGCGGTGTGGTGGTGGAGCCTTTCTCGGTGTTCAATCCCACCGGCACAGGCACCTACGCGGTGCCCATCACCTTTGCCGGCGTGGGGGCTTCACACTATGGGGCCATCCGCGTGGACCCTTCCAACACAGTGTTCAGCGGCCCGCTCACCCTCAATGGCGACGGCCGCTTCCACACCCACATCAACACCGTCAATACCACCCTCAGCGGCAGCATTGGCGAGACCGGCGGCAGCTGGTCCTTCAACCGCACGGCCAATGCCCCCGTGGGCACCACCCTGCCGCTGACAGCCACCTACACCGGAGCCAGCACCTACACCGGGGCCACCGTGTTCGGCCGTGTCCTGCCCTATTTCACCCCCGTTGAAAGCGGAGGCACTGAGGGCGGCGTGAACATCCTCGACTTCAGCGCCGCCACCGCGCCAGACAGCAACATCCTCTACAACGGTGTCACCCCGGGCGCGCTGCAGATGCTCGGCGGTCTGGGCACCCCCACCGTGCTGCAGATGAACGGAGCCGCAGGCGAACACAATTCGCAGACCTTTGCCAGCACCAGTGCGCAGCAGAGCGCCACCGCCCTCACCCTCGTCTCCGGTTTTGGCGGCAGCATGAGCGCGCACCTGGGCAACCTCACCCGTGCTGGCGACGGCGTGCTGGCCATCACCGCCCCGCAGAGCGGCCAGATCACCGCCACCGCAGGTGGCAGCAGCGAGGGCCTCATCGGCACCTGGGCCACCTACCGCAGTGCCGATGGCAAAACGGGCGGCTGGGCCGGGCTGAAAGGCGGCCAGGTGGGCCTGTTCACCGGCGGGCTGGAGTATGAGTCAGACACCTCTGTCACCAGCCTCTCCGGCTACAGCAGCAGCGCCCACCTCAACATCAGCTCCAGTTCCTCCGGCTCTGTGATCTTTGATAACGGACTCAACCTCCTGTCCACCCTTTCCATGACGGACCCCACGGCCCCGCGCATGCTGGATGTTACCGGGCAGATCCTCCGTCTGGCTGGAGACGGCGGCATCCAGATCACCCAGGGCGCACACAGCCTGACCCTCGGCCTGGGCGGAGACGGCAGCACCCTCACTGCGGGCAGTGGCACCGACGTGGGCGGCCAGATCATGCTGACCAACATGTCTTCCAACCGTGCCCTCACCATCAACTCCGCCATCGCCAACAACGGGTCCGGTTCCGTAGGGCTCAACATCAACGGCACTGGCCGCGTGGTGCTCACCCGGGCCAGTTCCTTCACCGGCTACACCATCCTGCAAAGCGGCACCCTGGAGATCGCCAACGGCATGGCGCTGGGGGCCAGCGGAGCGAGCAGCGCCACGAAGATCATGAGCGGTGCCACCCTCCAGCTTCGCGGCAGCCTCACCGTCGGTGAAACCATCCAGGCCAACGGCCATGGCGTCAACCTGGCCGGGGCCATCCGCAACCTCAGCGGCACCAACACCCTCACCGCCGCCGTGCGTGCGCAGTCCGCCACCCGCTTCACCTCAGACAGCGGCAGCCTCATCCTGGCGGGCGGCATCACCGGCCAGATCAGCGGCATCGCCTACACCTTCTCCGGCAATGGCAACATCGAGGTGCGCGGCCCCCTCACCTCCTCCGCCGCCACCATCACCAAAGAAGGCAGCGGCACGCTCACCCTGTCCGGTGCCAGCAGCGGCACCGGCGTGGTGACCTTGGGCAACGGCCTTCTGCATCTGGACTTCAACCACGCCAGCGCGCCCGCCACCAACATGCTTTTCTCCGGGGCCACCCTCAGCGCCAGCGTCGGTGTGGTCAGCCTCAGCGGCGGTGCCTTGCAGGCCACGGGCAAGGTGGACAGCCCCACCACCCAGGCCTTTGGCGGGCTCACGCTGAACAGCGGCTCCTCCCGCCTGTCCGCCACCTCCACCGGAACCGGTAGCATGGATGTGAACCTCGGAGTCATCGTCCGCAACATCGGCTCCACCCTCCGCTTTGACCTTCCCTCCAGCGGCGCTTTCAAGACCAGCTCCGGCACAGACAATGCCCTGCTCACCGGCACCGGCGGCGTGGCCTACGCCACCGTGGATCTCAATGACTGGGCCGCCACCTCGGCTGCCAGCGGCGGACTGCGCAACATCGTCGGCCTGTCCAGCCTGGGCCTGTACACCCCCAGTGCTCCCTCCGCGCTCGCAGGCAATGCCGACATCGCCGCCGGAGTGCCCACCACGAATCTGACTGCGAACACCGCCATCAGCAGCCTTCGTTTCAATGAGCCCCAGGCCACCAACATCGGCCAGTCCACCGCCGGGGTGGTGCTCACCACAGGCGGCATTCTGGTCACCCCTGCCGTGGGGGCCAATACTTCCACGCTCAGCGTTTCCAGCCTGCGTGCAGCGGTAGGTTCCACGGATCTCACCATCTTCCAGAACAACACCGCCGCTCCGCTGGTGCTCACCGGCCGCATCCTTAACACCACCACTACCGGAGGCACCGTCACCACGACCAACCTCACCAAGACCGGCCCCGGCACCCTGGTCATGCAATACGGCACCGCCTTCGCCACCGGCGACTACACGGGCGCTACGCGGATTCAAAACGGCTCGCTCCAGCTTGTGAAGACCGTTTCCACAGGCAACAGCTATTATCTCAATGCGGGCACCACCTTCACCCTCGGCAGCGGCTCCACCAGCGGCAAGCTAGTGCTGGGCAGCGACACCACCGGCCACGCGGTCACAGCCTATGGCGGCCTGCGGACCGAAGGCAGCGGCACGGGCAACGCCCTGGTCGGCGGCACCGCCGCCACCGCCACCTTCCTGCACTATGTCAGCGGCACCCTCGACTTTCGCAACGGCACCATCGGCGGCAGCGGCACCTATGAAAACAACCTCCATCTGACCATTTCGTTAGGCACCCTCCAGCTCGGCCCCGCCAACACCTACAACGGCAAGACCAACCTGCTGCAAAACACCATCGAGGTGAGCAAGCTGGCGGATCGCGGCCTGCCCAGCTCCCTGGGAACAGGCGATGTAAACGCCAGCGCCCACATCATCGACATGGCCACCGCCACCACCGGCAGCCAGGGGTTCACCGCACTCGCCACCCTCCGCTACACCGGCGACACGGACTCCGTCACCAACCGGCCTCTCAACATCAGCAATGCCGATGTCCCTGGCGACGTGGTTTCCGTCATCGCCGTGCTGGAAAACACCGGCACAGGCACCGTGAAGTTCACCGCGCCCTTCACCACCACCGGCAGCAACACCTCCCAGCGCACTCTCCGCCTGGGCGGCAGCAACCAGGGGGCCAATGAGATCGTCAGCCTTGCCGACGGCAGCGCCACCATCATCAGCCGCCTGGAGAAAACCGGCACCGGCACGTGGACCCTCACCGGGGCCAGCACCTACTCCGGCGGCACACGTGTGGACGCAGGCACGCTGCTGGCGACCAACCTCAGCGGCTCCGCCACCGGCAGCGGCGATGTCGTCGTGGCGGCAAACGCCGTTCTCGGCGGCAGCGGCCGCATTGCCCCAGGGGCAGACCGCAGCATCACCATCACCGGAGGCACGCTGCAAATCGGCACCGAGCTGCCCGGCCAGGCAGGCCAGAGCGCCAGCACCCTCACCCTGGAGACCAGCGGCGCCGGCAGCCTCAACTTTCTCTCCGGCACCACCCTGGCCTTTGATCTCTTCTCCGGCGCAGGCCTGGGCGACAACAGCGACCTCTACGCTGCAGCAGACCGCGCCCTCTTCTCCGGCCTGGTCAACTTCTCCGAAGACACCCGCATCAAGGTTTCCAACCCCACCGGCATGACCGGCTGGGCCGCCAACGACAGCTGGAAGCTCTTTGACTGGGCCGGCCTGGCCACCGACGGCTCCGGCCCGCCTGCCGCAGGCAGCGCCCTCTTTGACCTGCCTGCCCTGCCCGAGGGCATGGTCTGGAACACGGACGCGCTGTGGACTTCCGGCGTGCTCAGCATCTCCCTCGTGCCGGAGCCCTCCCGCGCCATGCTCATGCTCACCTTTGCACTCTTTTGGTTAGGCCGCCGCCAGCGCAAAACCCCTGCCGGGATTGAGGCGGAACCCCTCACGCACCTGGGCGCCACTGCCGTCCCGGCTTTCAGGCCGCTGCCTGCCGTCATCTTCCCCGCGCACATCGCGGGGCCGGGCCGCATCTCGGCCCGGTGTCCTCTGCCCCTGCCGGGCTTCAGCCTGCGGCCTTTGCATCCAGCGCCATGCGCCCCAGTGCCAGCGCGCCCAGCAGGCCGGAACGTGTGCCTAGCCCCGGCGGCACCACAAACTTGTCCAGGTCATGGTTCAGCTCCGGCACCATGAGGTAGCCGTTCATGTGCTGCTTCAGCTTGCCCTGGACCAGCGGGATCAGGTGCGGCTGCTGCATCACACCACCACCCAAAATGATGCGCTTCGGAGAAAGCGTCAGTGTCAGGTTCATCAGCGCATAGCCCATGACATCCGCCACCTCTTCCCAGGCCGGATGATCCGGCGGCAGAGAGTCCGCCTTCACGCCCCAGCGGCGTGCGATGGAGGGCCCGCAGACGTAACCCTCCACACAGCTGAAATGATAAGGGCACTGGCCTTCGCGCTGGATGGCCAGGCTGTTCTGCGGAGGCGGCACCACCAGGTGGCCGATCTCCGGATGCTGGGCCCCGTGTAGCAGCTGGCCGTTCACCAGCACACCGCCGCCCACCCCGGTGCCCACCGTGATGTAAATCAGCGGGTCCATGCCCTGCCCTGCACCCCAGAGGTACTCCGCCAGCACGGCCGCGTTCACATCCGTGTCAAAACCCACCGGCACCTTGAAGCGGTGCCGGAACATCGTCACCACATCCGTCTGCTGCCAGTGCGGCTTCGGCGTGGTGGTGATGTAACCGTAGGTCTCGCTGGCCGGGTTCAGATCCACCGGGCCAAAGGTGCCGATGCCGATGGCCGAGATCGGCCCGTGCGCCACCTTCATCTTGGAGATCCAGTGGCTCACGCCCTCCAGCGTCTCCTGCGGCGTCGTGGTGTCGATCCGCGTCGTCTCCAGAATGTTGTCCGGATCCGTGCCGATGCCGCAGACGAATTTGGTTCCGCCGCCCTCGATGGCGACGATGAGGGGGGCTGGTTCGCTCATGACGGACGGACGGCTGCGGAATCGCGGATGCCCAGGCTGGCGTAGATTTCGCGGGTGGACTGGGATTTGTTGAGAGTGTAAAAGTGGATGCCGTCCACGCCGTGCTCCAGCAGATCGCGGCACTGCTCCGTGGCGTAGTGGACGCCCACACGCTGCACCGCCTCCTCATCCCCGCCGCAGCGCTGGATGGCGCGCATCAGCTTGGCAGGATAGCGGGCCCCGGCGGCCAGTTCCGCCATGCGGCGCATGCCGCTGGCGCTGGTGATGGGCATGATGCCCGCAATGATCGGCACATGGATGCCCGCCAGACGGCAGCGGTCGCGGAAGTCAAAGAAGTCGTGGTTGTCGAAGAAAAGCTGCGTGCAGATGTAGTCCGCACCCGCGTCCACCTTCGCCTTCAGGTAGTCCATTTCCAACACGCGGTTAGGCGTGGAGGGATGCCCCTCCGGGAAACCGGCCACGCCGATGCCGAAACCGCGGCGGTCCGGGTGGGAGTTGCTGTTGTTAAACTTGGTGATGAAGCTCACCAGATCCACCGCATGCTGGAAGGCGTCGTTTTTGCGCTCGTAGTTTTCCAGGTTGCGCGGCGGGTCACCGCCCAGCGCCAGGATGTTGCTCACGCCCGCTTCCGCATAGCGTTCCAGGATGCCCGCGATGTCCGCCTCGCTGTGGCACACGCAGGTCAGGTGCGGCACCGGGTCCAGCGTGGTGGTCTTCTTGATGCGCACCACCAGGTCATGCGTCAGCTCCCGTGTGGAGCCTCCCGCACCGTAGGTCACACTGACAAAGGAAGGCTTGAAGGACTCCAGCTCGCCGATGGTCTGATAAAGAGCTTCCGAAGACTCCTGCGTCTTGGGCGGGAAGAACTCAAAGGAAAGCGTCGGGCGCTGGTTGGCTAAAATGTCGGCGATGTGCATCAGGCGGGAGAAAGATCGTCCATTCAACGCGGGAGAAGCAAGCGGGCAAGTGGGATAAGAAGGAGTTTGGCCCTTTCTGCCCGCCCTCTTCAGCCCCGCATCAGCAGTTTCACCAGCGGCTCCGCGTTCAGCCAGGCCGCCAGGGAAAGCCCGCCCGCCAGCGCCAGCCCCAGCACCGCCACCAGGGCCACCTCGCACAGCTTGGTCAGCACCAGCGCCCGGCGCGACACGCCCAGGTCCGCCAGCGTGGCAAACTGCCGCCTGCGCATGCGGAAGGACAGCGCAAACACCAGCCCGCCTGCGCCCAGCAGACCCGCCGACACCAGCCCGAAGAGCACCAGCCCCAGCCGCTCCATCTTGAACAGCGTCTCCATCAGCTTGCGCACCTCCTCCAGCGGGCGGATCAGTTGCAGAGACGAGTCCTTGTCCAAAAACCGGCCCGCCAGCAGCGCCTCGCTCTTTTCATCCTTGGGGACGAGCAGCAGCGCGCTCAGCGGGTAGCCGCCCATGTCGCCGTGGAAGTGGAAACTGCCGATGTTTCCCGCCGTCACCTCATTGAACAGGCGCACGCTGGCATTGCCCACCACATTGCCCTTCTCCTCCTTCAGCACCGTGTCACTGCCCCCTGCGGCCAGATCATCATGGCCGTGGGCCAGACCTTCGATCAGCCACGCGGTTTTCAGATCCACAAACACCGCGTCATCATCCGCCGTGCCGCTGGCCTCCAGCACCCCGCTCACGCGCATCTTCAGCGGATAAATCCCCGCCAGGTCAAACACCTGTTCCTGGGTCGAAAAGAGCGATCCGCCAGCCTTCACCCCGCGCTGCCGTGCCAGGCGTGCGCCCACCACACAATCCCCCAGCCGTGTCATCATGCCGCCTTCAGCCAGAGCCAGGCCGCGATAGGGAAAGTAGTCCAGGTGTGTGCCCACAATGGGCGCGCCCTGTGCCTGAAAACGGACATACAGCGGGATCACGCGCGCCAGTTTCTGGCCGCGCAGCGCCTCCATCTGCCGCATGGGAATCACCGGCAGCGGCTGCTGTTTGAAGTACAGGCCGGTCATCAGAAGATCCAGCGCACTGCCACGCGCGCCCACCAGTTGCGGGGTGGCGGCCGCCCTCGCCAGGAAGGCTTTTTCGGCCGAGTCCAGCACCAGCCTCAGCGACACCGGCACTGCCGCCACCAGCGCCACCGCCAGGGCCAGCAACACCGACTGCACGGGGTGCCGCACGGTGTAGCGCCAGGCCAGGGAGAAGACAGGCCCCAGCCTCATGAGCGTGTCCCCTCCACCTGAAAGTGCCGCGCAAACAAGGGCACCAGTTCGGCATCATGCGTCACCACTGCCAGCACCGCCTGCCGCTCCCGGGCATCTTCCAGCAAAAGCTCCATCACCGCATCCCGCCGGCGCAGGTCCAGCGAGGCCGTCGGTTCATCGGCAAAGACAAACGCCGGCCGGTGAACCAGCGCGCGGGCCACGGCCACGCGCTGCTTTTCACCTTGGGAAAGGCTCCCCGCAGGCTGCCGCCAGAAACGCTCCATCTGTAGCTTCGCCGCCAGCATCCGCGCCCGTTCTTCGCCCTGTTTCAAATCTCCGCCGCCGAAGCGCAGAGGCAGCAGCAGATTCTCCCCCACCGTCAGGTAATCCAGCAAGGCAAAGTCTTGAAACACCAGCCCCGTGCGGCGCAGGCGAAACTCTCGCAACCGCCCGTCCGCCATTCCCGGCAGGGATTCACCGCCCAGCGCCACCTCGCCCGCTTGCGGGCGCAGCAGCCCCGCCAGCAGGCGCAGCAGCGTGGTCTTTCCCTCACCGCTCGGACCCAGGATCGCCAGCGGTACGCCCGCACCAGCCTCCAAAGCCTTCACCTCCAGGCGAAAACTTCCGCCGGGGTAGGCGAAGGACAGGTTTTGGACCCGGAGGGCGGACATGGAATGCAGAAAAGAAGACAGGCTGCCTCCTATACAGGCCTCGACCCGGCCATCTGGCAAGCCATGTCCTTTCTTTAGATCCAATGCCGTTCAGCAATGCCGGTTTGGCGAGCCGGAGGCTCGAAGGAATGTAGCTGGTGGTGAAGCGAGGCACGAGCGAGAACCACCGGACAATGTCTCGCTTGATGAACTCTTCTGACCGGGGCGCACCGGCAGGTGCGCGAGAAGCACTCGCTTCATCCAAAGGCACAGCGCGATGCCTCCCTAAACAGCCGCGCTTCTCGCGCCCCTCCCATGCCTCAGCGGCCCTTTTCCAGAACGTCCGGGGTGATGACCACGGGCAGCTTCAAGAGGCTGTCCACAGCGTCCGCCTTCGTCTCATAGTGAAACACCCGCACTGGTTGCTTCCCCGGCTGGCCGGTGAGCACAAAAAAGTCCAGCTGTAGCAGCCGCTCCTCACCCTTCGGCAGATCGGTCGGCTTCAGCTGGAGAGTCACTTCGTTGGCCCCGTCCTTCAGACCGCCGATGACAAACATCTTCTCGGCCCGGTCCTGCATCACCGGATAGTCAAAGCCGTTGATCTTCATCTTCGCCTCATAACCAAAGGACTGCAGCGTGCAGCCGGCCATGTTCTCCGGCTTGTCGCAAAGCGCCGGCACGGAAGGCGCCACTCCTGGCGGGGTGAACTCCGGATAGTCCAGAAACTCCATCTTGCCGCCGCCCTTCAGCTGCTCCAGCAGCGTCGGGTCATCCAGCAGTTTCAGCACCTTGCTGCTGTCGAACTTCCACCCGCCGCGCTCATTGAAGAACTTCAGCATCAGCACCCCGTCCGGGATCTTGGCCGGGTCGCCTCCGCCGAGGTCCACCTTGCCGAAGTAAAGCAGGTGCGCGGTTTCCCCCACCGCCTGGGCTTCCAGCAAGCGCAGGCTGCTGATATCCGGCGGGTCCAGCGGCACGGCGAACACGGCCTGCGGGAAAGACTGCTTCTGGCTGACAATGAGGTTCCGCGTCACCACCTGCCGGTACCGCGTGATGGAGTTTGCCCAAGCACCGGCATCCTGCGACAGGATGGCGTTGCGCCACAGGCCATAGGCCCGCTCCAGCTTCGGCCGCAACCCGGCGTCATCCTGCGCCAGCGCTTGGGATTGCCAGACAGCGGTGCACAGCACCAGGGCGCTGAAAAGAACTCGGACAGGGAGTCGGAAGCGGAGGCGGATCATGATCAAAAACGGGGGGATTGGAAAAAAACGGCGCGACGCCTCCACATCGTGAATGCCCCGCCCCTTGCGCGTCAATCAAGAAAGGAAAGCCTCAGCGCTTCAGACTCATCACCTGAAGGCCACAGGCGATCCAAAGCAGCGCAACCTCCTGAACAAACGGGAGCCAGGATGACAAAACAATGAAGGGCAAAATAATAGCCCTAGTCCTTCACTCCAAAGCCGTCCGCGCAGCAAATTCGTGATTGCGAAGATGGCTCCTCCCCAAAAACCATCATTCTGTCCCCCCATTATTTTGTCATCCTTCAGACCGCCCAGCCACCTTGCTCACCGCCATCGCCCCGCCTGCAACGGAACCAGAGAAAGACAAAATGATGAAGGACAAAATAATAGCCTTTCATCCCCCTGGCCCCAATCCGCCCCCCATACCGCTTTAGCGAGCCGGAGGCTCGCAGGAAGATAGCCGGTGGTGAAGCGAGGCACGAGCGAGAACCACCGGACAATGTCTCGCTTGATGAACCCTTCTGACCGGGGCGCACCGGCAGGTGCGCGAGAAGCACTCGCTTCATCCAAAGGCCCAGTGCGATGTCCCCCCAAGACAGCCTCACTTCTCGCGCCGCCTTCAGGGTGCATCACTGACAGGCTCGCGCACCCAGTCACAGAAAGCGCCACCGGTAGCATTGACTCGCAGCATCGCTCCCCAGAGGCCATTCCTGATCTCCGACTGGCTCACAAATCCCCCCCAACAAAACCATCATTCTGCCCCCCGTTATTTTATCATCGTTCATGACAGCCACGAAGGAACGGGGGGCGCAAATGGCAAAAATAGACTCCCGCTGCCGCCTCCAGTTTCATTCGGTAGGGTCACAGGTCCAGTCCCCGTCTTACAAGACCAATTTCCCACCTTCAGTCATTTCACCGCTTCAAAACTCACTGCTCTTGATAACATTTTCACAGTCAAAGCTCCCTCCGAGTTTTTACCCACCCAGACCGTGCCAAACAACTGATCCTCGTAGTCAATGAACAACCACCAATGGGCCATCGTTCCCCAAATTTCATCATATTTGCGCGACTGCACCCCATTGATCGCAACCACCTGACAATGACGACTGTCGCGGTTCAAGAAACGCGTGGATTCTTTATCCAGTTTAAGATCTTGAGGATAGACCCTCGAAAATCCATTGGTTTTGATCTTTGCAGTTTGAAGAAAAGAAGCATCTACCAGCTCCCACGAGCCTTTGCCTCTGTTCAAGATGTCTTCAACAACACAGTAGGGACCATCAAACGATTTTAATCTAAGGATATGGTTAACTAACACCTCAAGCTCCGAGGTTTTCAGTACCGTCGGAGACTCTGCGCTGGCCGTCAGAAGGAAGGAACAAAACCCCAAAAAGAAGATGACCCATTTCATACCTTATTGAAATCCTGGAGAAGGATCGTGAGCATCATTCAGATGCACCATATCCTCATTGGCATCATTTGATATCGTAAAACGGCCACCGCATCAACACCACAGACGCCTGCTTGGAAATCTCCGCCGTCATTGATAGCTACGCCCCCGCCTTCATCTCCCCGCTCATTACCTCTGAAGCGAGACCCGCCACCTCAACCTAAATCCCCTTTTGGGCGCAAGTATCCGTGGCATCTCAAGCGCCTGACACGACTTTCACCATCCCAAAAACCGTCATTCTGGCGAGCCGGAGGCTCGGAGGAACATAGCCGGTGGTGAAGCGAGGCACGAACGAGAACCACCGGACAATATCTCGCTTTGTGAACCCTTCTGACCAGGGCGCACCGGCAGGTGCGCAAGAAGCACTCGCTTCATCCAAAGGCCCTGCTGCGCGATGTCCCCCGAGACAGCCACGCTTCTCGCGCCGCCTTCGGGGCGCATCACTTGCCAGTTGCGTTGACCAACGTCGCACCTCCGGTGGTTCACGCTGCACCGCTGTGCGCTTCCGCTTCACCACCGGCTATTTTCCTGCGAGCCTCCGGCTCGCTAACCCACGGACAGAAAGCGCCACCGTCAGCATTGACTCGCAGCATCGCTCCCCAGAGGCCATCCCCAATCTCCGACTGGCTGACAAAGTATTCCCCCCAAAAAGCCATCATTCTGTCCCCCATTATTTTGTCATCATGTCCCAATGCCCCCCTTTGAAATGCCCTGCCACATCTGAAGGGCCAGGCTGCCTGCTAGATGTTTTCTATGGACGTTCGGCAGCTAGAGGCTGTGTCTGGGACATTTGTTTTGCGATCTCCTTCCTCCATTTCGACCAGAACCGATCCACTGCCTCTGTATGGATGCCTTCTGCTAAAACGGCTTTGTTTGTCAGCATCTGCGACCACATCTTGGCAGACAGAGTGTAATAAAACTCGGGCGGCGGCACATCCGATGCAGGTTCAGAAGCGATCAGTCTGCGGGCAGTCTCCGCTCTCTCAGTCAAATTTGGGAATGCAATTTGTGGCGGCAGTTGGTCGGTACCCAGGTGTCGGAATGATTTGCCGTTGCCTTGGTAGACCAACACGCCTCGTCCCGGCTGGTATTCGGCTATGAAGATGAGATAGACGACCCGGTCAAATGTATGCGCACCAACAAGGTTCAGCTCTTGGTCTGTGTTAAACAGGTATTCCTCGCGTTCCCCAACCTGCACCTGAACTGCAGTTGCCCCACAACTCAGATAGAAACCTTCGGC
>DASWXG010000833.1:0-3378 GCA_036405615.1 Prosthecobacter sp.
CCGCCGGAAGAAAGACCAAAGGCACCGAGGCGGCGCGGGTCCACATCCGGGCGGGTTTCCAGATAATCAATGGCCGCACGGAGATCGGGCACCCATTCGGACATTGCCACATGGTAGCGGCGTCCGCCGCTTTCCCCGTGCCCATGCATGTCCATCAGCAGACACGCCACGCCCCGCCGAGACAGGTGGGCTGCCATTTCCAGGTAGTTCTCTTTAAACTCCCCGGCACCGTGAGAAACGATGAGCGTAGGGCTGGGGCCTTCTAATTGGGAAGGCACAAAAAAGGCGCAAATTTCCACCCCTAACGACGTGAAACGGACACGCTCATGGGGAAGATCAGCGGGAGGTACCTTCACTGGTGTGGAAAGTTGGGTGTCCGGCATTATTTGCAAAACGCATTAATAACATGAATCTTATGTTATAAAAGCTGGAATTTCTGCTAAAATCGAAAAAAGGCATTTTGAATGCTCTCGTAGAATACCAGCAGCCCAAGGCCGAGGGATGCCAACGAGGCAGCAAGCACCGCCCCGGCTCCGACATCTTTGATGCGCCGGATAGACTCTTCCAGCTCCCCGGAGACACGGTCGCACAACATTTCCAGAGCCGTGTTGAGCAGTTCAGCCATCCATACGAGACCAAAGGCCAGCAGAAGCACACACCATTTCCAGGCAGGCAAGCCTGACACAATCCCGGCGGCTGTCACCAGCAAGGTAGCTGCCAGATGAATCCGCAGGTTCGCCTGTGTCCTCAATGCCCATACGATGCCGTTCGCGGCATGGCGCAGGCTGGTGAGGAAACGCATCATGGAAAACATAGACCGGCCATAACCACAGGTGTGCGCCGGTCAACTCCTTTGACCGCTGTGTCTGGAACAGAGTTGGCGGACACACACCCGCTGCCTGGAATCAGGAGCCGGAGGAGGCGTTTTCCAGATTGGGGCTCTTCTGGGCAGGGGCGGACTGGTTCACCAACTCGCGAAGTTCCTTCACCCAGTTGGGGGCGTCCGGATGGCCGGGGTTTTCACGGATCAGTTTTAGCATCTCCGCCATGGCCGTAATGGGTGAAGGTCCCTTTTCGTAAAGATAGGTCGCCCGCTGCCAGCGCAGAGTGGGCAGTTCATTCTGAGTCCACAGTTCAAATTCTGGCGCGAACATGTTCTCTTTGCGGAAGATGCCTTCAGCATTGATTCGCGCGTCCCAGAGGGCGGGCAGAGATTCCTTGTTGGTTGCTTCTGCAAGGGGAAGCAGTGTCTGAGTATAAATAGCACCGATATCGGTCGGCCGGGCGGCCCAGTTTTTGCGCGCCAGATAGCGGTTGAGATTGAAGGCTGAAACAATGGGATTGTTGTTGCTCAGCGCGTTGGAGAGGGTGGTGTGCGCGCGGCCTTTCAGCTTGGGGGCTGCGGCGACCAAAGTCTGTACATACTCCTGCAGCTTGGGGACCATTTTCTTAAACTCTTCATTTTTCGCCTCATGGGCTTCCAGAGTTAGCACTAGATACTGGATGCCCAAACGGATGGCAAAACCGATGTCGCCTTCGTCATTCGCTGGGTTGTTACCTCCACCCTTGGGCTTGCGCTCCATGTTCTTCTCCAGGTTCTCCTTTCGCTGGCGTGCGTCGGATTTGTCCATCTCCTTGCGCTCACTGTTCACGATGTTGTCGCAGTCGAGGTAGAGGGCCATGGCTGCCTGGTCGCTGGCCATGGCTGTGCGCAGGCGGGTGAGCACGGTGCCCAGGGTATTGCCGCGCATTTGCTGGATCTGTGTTTCCAGTTCCTTGAGCTGGGTGAGGACCTTGCTGACCTGTTCTTCCGTCAGTGCTGGCGCAGCGGGTGCGCTTTCGGCCCCTGCCGGAGCGGTAGCTGGGGCTTGGCCCTGGACGGCGGTTGAACCAAGGAGGGAAGCCAGAAGGGCTGAGTGGAGGAACAGGTTCTTCATGGTAGGAATGGATCTGCGGCGGTTCGGGTGGGTGCGGTGGAAATTGCCGGGTGTACTGCGCCTGCAACAACGTGGCGAGACATAAGTTTCCTTGGTAATAAA
Source organism: Prosthecobacter sp. (assembly GCA_036405615.1). GTDB lineage: Bacteria > Verrucomicrobiota > Verrucomicrobiia > Verrucomicrobiales > Verrucomicrobiaceae > Prosthecobacter. The sequence continues at coordinate 2,040 of DASWXG010000833.1, forward strand.
AATAAAACTGCACCGAATTTCATATGGAGACTCTCCCGGGGCTTGCATGTGGGAAGAACCTTCGCCACTAGGCAGGCCATGAACTGGAACCGGCTGCTCCGTTTTGCCCCTGTCTATCAAACCCGCGTCTGGGGCGGCAGGCACTTGGAGACGCTTTATGGCCGTTCCCTGCCGGATCCCTCACTGCCCTATGGAGAATCCTGGGAAATCTGTGACCGTGAAGAAGCGCAGAGCGTCCTCCTCGAAAGTGACGGCCAGGCCAGGGGACTGACGCTGCATGACCTGTGGATCCATCACCGCGAGGAGGTTTTTGGCAGCCCTTTGCGAGCGCATCCGGCACCGCGTTTTCCCCTGCTGATGAAAATCCTGGATGCCCGCGACGACCTGTCCATCCAGGTCCACCCCCCTGCCGCCATGGCGGAACAGCTTGAGGGGGAACCGAAGACGGAGATGTGGTTCATCACCCAGGCCGAGCCCGATGCCCGGCTTTATGCGGGATTCCGTGCCGGTGTGACGCGGACGGGTTTTGAGGCTGCCTTGGCCAGAGGGGAGGTGGCTGGACAGATGCATGCGCTGGAGGCCGCCTCCGGACAGTGCCTTTTTTTGCCTAGCGGGCGGGTTCACGCCATCGGTGCAGGGTGCGTCATTTTTGAGATCCAGCAGAACAGCGACACCACTTACCGGGTGTTTGACTGGAACCGCGTAGGGTTGGATGGGAAACCTCGAGCCCTGCACATTTCAGAATCCCTGATCAGTGCCGATTTTGAGGATCACGAGCCAGCCTACCAGCCCGTGGATGACACAGGCCTCCTGGTGGAGTGCCCCTTTTTCCAGGTTTCCCAGAGGGTTTTAGCCACCGGTGAAAGCACGGTCCTGGGGCAGGAGGGGCAGCACCTGACCGTGGCCATGGTCGCCGGCCAGATGCAGTGTGGCAGCAGCCTTTTGAAAGCCGGGGACTTCGCCATCGTGCCTGCGGCGATGGCGGCGGAACTCCGGAAGATCCGGGGTGGGAGCGCTGGATGCAGCTGGTTGGAAGTGGCTCTGCCGGAAGGGTGAAAAACATGGGGAAACGTCGCAAAACGAGTCCTTCCGGCTGCTTGACGTCCCCTATACGCTCTCTTAGTATGATGTTCCGATGAGAGAACTCGCCCTTCCCAGACTGTCCGCTTGCGCCCTTGCGGCAGCTTCACTTTGCCTGATGCCCGTCAGCTCCCACGCGTTTCTGGGACTGTTTGGGAAGAAAGACAAGCAGGCTCCGGGAGCAGACGAGCGTCAGGCCCAGGAAGCCCATGCGACCTCTTTGCTGATGCAGGCACGGGAGTCGCAAAATGCTGGCCGC
>DASWXG010000834.1:0-4094 GCA_036405615.1 Prosthecobacter sp.
GCTGCGGGCGAGCCGCATCATTACGAGTCCTCCATACGCCGCCCGGAGGACGCCCAGCCACCATTGCTGCTCGGCATTGATTTCCTGAAATGGAATGCCGACAAGGAGCGCCCATATGCCGAAGATGATGACCGGCAGTGTGATGAGGAGGCGTCCAATGGACTCTTTGCGGGAAATGGCCATGTTACAATCAATTGCCAACAATCTCCCAAGTCATCGCGGTCCCTTTATGGACATCGCGGACAACTTTTCTTCCCAGGAGCTGTTCATAGTGTTTAGGGGGGAGGCCGAATCCAGGGCGAATGCTGCGCAGATTTTGCGGTGTCAGAACATCGCCTGCCCGGATGTCTTCGGCGATGTAGAGGCTGCGACGGCCACGCATGAAACCGCGCTCGGCTTCCTGAGGGCCATACCAGACCTGGCCGAGAGCGGCCCAGGCTGTGTGGCATTCGTTGACGAGGGCTTTGAACTCTTCCGGTTCGAGACTGAAATGGGAGTCTGGGCCGCCATCAGCGCGGCGGAGAGTAAGATGTTTTTCGATCAGGGCAGCTCCTTGAGCCGTGGCGGCAATGGCTGCTCCAATGCTCAATGTGTGGTCACTGGCTCCGGCCGGGCACTGAAACATCTGTGCCATGTGCGGGATCGTTCGCAGATGGGAGTTTTCCGGGGCTGCAGGGTAGTCCGTGGTGCATTTCAACAGCACAAGCTGAGTGCAGCCGCTGGAGCGGGCTGCATTCACGGCTTCTTCAATCTCTGCCACGGTCGCCATGCCTGTCGACATAACCAGGGGCTTGCCAGTTTGGGCACAGCGCTTGATCAGGGGCAGATCGATCAGCTCGGGAGATGCAATCTTGTAACAAGGGACATCAAGCTTCTCGAGGAAGTCCACCGCTGTGAAATCAAAAGGGCTGCTAAACCACTCGAGGCCAAGTTCCATGGCGCGTCGGGCCATAGGCTCATGCCATTCCCAGGGGGTATAGGCTTCTTGGTAGAGGGAGTACAGACTGCGGCCGTCCCATACACTACCAGGTTTCTTCACGTGAAACTCCTCCTGGGGAGCGTCGAGCGTGATGGTGTCAGCAGTGTAGGTTTGCAGCTTGATAGCATCCGCCCCGCTTTCAGCAGCGGCTTCGATCAGTCTCAAAGCCCGGTCAAGAGACTGGTTATGATTGCCCGAGAGCTCTGCAACAATGAGCGGCGGGTGCTGTCCCGGCTTTTCCCAGATGTCAGAGAGACGGGTGCGAATTCTGGATTGGCTCATGCGTCTGAGGAGGGCTGGGCTTTCTCGTCCAAACGTGTCTGCAGAGATTTCAATGACTCGGCAAATGTTGCTGGCAGGACACCGGGTTCCGTCAGGTAGGCGCGGTCACAGACAATCTTCTTGGTGTCCCACTTCAGCACGTTCATGCAGTAGTTCCAAATGTCTTCTTGCAGTTCAATACGATGCAAACGCTCCAAAGTATCTTCGGTGACGTCGGCAGCTGGAATGATCACAACTCCGCCATCATCACAGATGGCGATACCGCCCTCTACCTCAGCACGGATGGAAGCTTCCAGGTCGGCTGGAAACGCTTCACCCTGGACATTGTAGCAACCCAGCGGAGTGACGCCAGTAGCCCAGACGGGATGGCGCTCGCGCCGAAGCCGGGCTGCATCCCTCACCAGACCATTGACAGCAACGGCTGCTGCACGGCGGTATAGAGTGATGAATTTCGAAACAATGTCCCCAAAAATGGCCCGCCCTTCGCATTCGTGGGTGTAAACAACGACCACTTCATCAGCCTCGACATCCCTTACCTGTTCGTGAATGGTGTAGTTAGTGCCATAGGCGGCAAAAACCGGGCGGACAGGCCCCACGCGGTGCAGATCCGGTGTGATGGGAAGAAGGCCATGAAGAACACCGCGCTTGCCCAGTGCATCAGCCACCTCCGTGGTCGAGATACGGTTCGTGCTGATGGTGTCAATGATGGTCTTGGCGATGGGGGAAAGCGTCATGATTTGGGTTGGCGTTGAAGCGTAGCCTGGCGAAACATCTGAACGGTGAATTCGTAGAGCGGGTAGTCGTGATAAAGCACCACGAAGCGGGTCAAGGATTTGGCAAACTTGAAAACTTCTTCGGGAGAATAGTGAAAATTTTTCTCCAACTGGCTGTCGGCGTAGCTGGTCATAAAATTGCAGCACAGGACCCCTCTGCAGCGCTCAAAGGCATTGGTCAGAACGGTCCGCATGGTGGCCAGGTTGTCTGTCGTTTTAAATGTCAGTGTGCCAGACAGCACGATGACATCAAATTCGCCAATGTCTGCATTTGCTCCGAGCGTATCAGCGATAAATTTCCGGCGTGGTCCGCCCAGCCGTTCCTGAGCGGATTTAATGAGGTCCTGGGCGAGATCCATGCCCACGTAGTCGAAGTCGTTGCCATACCGGCTTTCGGCCCACAGCACGAAATCTCCGAGCCCGCAGCCAATATCCAGAATGCGTTTGCCCGCCAGATCCAGATTGCGACAGAGCACTTCAAAACGCATGGCCTGATCAGACTCGGATCCCCAGCCCACGGTTTTCACACTGGCACCAAACTCTGCAAACCGTCCATCGTAGAGAGCGGACAGATTGGAGCAGTCCTCATCACTCAGACCAATGGCATGTGCAGCAGTTCGTGGGCGTTCTTCCATAGCAGTTTGTCTCTCGCGTCACCGGTGACCTGGAACCTGTCCAACAAAGCCAGGGACATTTCCACCGATGTTTTCAAGGGACGGTCGGGATAGTCCGTGCCAAAAAGCACCCTTTCATAGCGGATGCTCTTCAGGCAGTAAAAAAGGGATTCCACCACGGGGCTGCCGTAGTAGAGAAGCGAATAGGAGATGTCGAACCACAGGTTGGGGATCCGTTTCGCCAACATCAGCAGGTCAATGCAATGGTGGCCGGCAGCATGCGCCACAATGATCCGTGTCTGTGGCGCTTGTTTGGCCAGACGGGCATAGTGCAGCACGGTCAGTTCCGCCATCAGCCAGTCGCCATCTGGAAAGCAATCCAGGAGCACCGGAAGCCCGAGGTCACCAGCGAGCTGCACCAGGGCGATGCATGCGGGATCATCAGGGCGGTATTTTTGCAACCGGGGATGCAGCTTCACACCGCGAAAGCCCAGGGCCACACCACGTTTCAGGTCTTCCACGGCGGCGTGGGAATTGGGATCCACATTGACGAAGCCCGTCAGGCAGGGGTGCTCTGCCAGGGCGGCGGCAACCTCTCCGACACTCCATTTCTGCCATAGCAGATGCAAAACCACCGCGTGTCTGACGCCACAGTTTTGCATGGCTTCTACCAGAGTCCGTGCGGCCTGTGCTGCCGTGCTTCCCTGGCGGTCATCCAAGTGCAGGTGAGCATCGACGATGCCGTGCGTTGGAAACTGTGCGGAAGCTGGCATTGGCAGAGGCTGCGGATATTCGGCCATTCACTCAACAGCAATCTTGATCCGACGCTCCTTGGCATCAGCGAGTTCGAGCGCTTCTTCGAGGGTATTGGCAGTGGAAAGGATGTAGGCCATGCGATCTCCATCGCTGGCAGCGCGGCCAACTTCCTGGCCGATGGTGACCATCGGTTCGCTAAGGACATCCGGGATTTCATCCTCCGGTGCAAAGCCTGTGATGGTGGTTACGCGGCCAGCCTGGGATGGAACGAAACGAAGGACGATGGATTTCCAAAGCAGTTTGTCCGGGCGGGCGGGCGTCTGGCCCACGGCCTGGACCGCACAGGCGGTGGCAAGATCGAAGCCGCTGACCTGGGGCACGATCCCATCGGCCACCATGAAACCGCCTCCGCGGCCTGCGCTTTCCACGAGGTAGAAATCACCCTCGGCAGTTTGCAGAAATTCGGTATGGCCCGGACCTCCTGCATAACCGAGTGCGGCCAGCGCACGGGCGCAGAGACTGGAGAGGCCTTCTCGTTGCTCCAGGTTCAACTGGGCAGAGGCCAGCTCTGAGGCGACAGTGTTGCTGGTGCCAGGGACTTTTTTCTTTGCGGTGATGGCGAGGACGGTGGTCTCGCCCTCGTGTGTAAAGGTTTCCACGGTGTGTTCCACCCCGGTGATGAAGCTTTCA
>DASWXG010000835.1:0-3259 GCA_036405615.1 Prosthecobacter sp.
GCCGGTCCGCCTGAAGGCTCCGGACGAGGAGGAAAAACAGAGCGCCGCAGTCGCCATCGTCATGGACCGCTCAGGCTCCATGGCGGGAGAAAAACTGGAGATGGCCAAAAGCGCCTCCATAGCCACCGCGGAAGTGCTGGGGCGCAATGATTCCATCGGTGTCTATGCTTTCGACAGTGAAGCCCATGTCGTCGCGCCGATGACTCGCCTCACTTCCACAGCAGCCGTGGCCGGGCAGATCTCCGCCGTGGCCTCCGGTGGCGGCACGAACCTGCAGCCCGCTTTTGAACAGGCCCGCGACGCGCTCCGCCGCGTGAAGGCGAAGGTGAAACACATGATCATCCTCACCGATGGCCAGACCTCTGGCAGCGGCTACGAAGCGATGGCCTCCCAATGCCGGGGCGAGGGCATCACCATCTCCACGGTGTCCATCGGCGAGGGGTCCCATGTGGCCCTTCTCCAGGCCATTGCCAGCAGCGGCGGCGGCCAGTCTTACACCACCACGGATGCCACCGGCATCACACGCATCTTCACTCAGGACACACTGATGCACACCGGCCGGATGATGCGCGAGGAGCCTTTCATTCCTCAGATGGTGGAAAAACATCCCATGCTGGCGGGCTTTGAAAAATGGAACTCGCCGGACCTTCTCGGCTATGTGAAAACCATCCGCAAAGCCACGGCCCAGGTGCCGCTGGTGACTGATGCCGGTGATCCGCTGCTGGCGCACTGGCGTTTCGGCCTGGGCAAAGTCACCGCCTTCACCAGCGATGCCAAAACACGCTGGGCCTCCCTGTGGCTGGCACGCTGGCCGGACTTCAGCCGCTTTTGGTCCCAGCTTCTTCGTGAAACCGCCCGCCCGCCCCAAGGCCGGAACATGGATCTCACCGCCGAGATGACCGGAGACGATGCCCTGCTGCGGGTGGACCTGCTGGAGGATGCAGGGACCCGCGCCAATGACGCCCGGGTGCAAACGGATGTATTCTTTGTCCCTGCCGATGCCCTGGGTGCCCCGCTGAAACTGGTGCAAAGCCTGGCACTCAGCCAGACCGGCCCCGGCCGCTATGAAAGCCGCTTTCGCCCCACCCAGCCGGGCGTGTACTTGCTGCGTGCGCAAAGCGGTGCGGAGATGGTTTCCGCCGGACTGGTGTTCAATCCCGGCAGCGAAGCGAGCCTGGGTACTGTCAACACGCCTCTCCTTGAACAAGTGACCCGGATCACAGGCGGCCAGATGCTGCAGCCCGGCCAGCAGCCGGTGCTCAGCCAGACGCCTGCGGTGCAATACATCGAACTCTGGCCGAAGATTCTGTTCGCTCTGCTGTTGCTGTTCCTTCTGGATGTGGCAATTCGCCGCTGGGAGCATGTGCAGGGCATCTGGGAACTCGTTTCATCCGCCTGGAAACCCAAGAGGGATCCTCGCTGAGGGCGGGCAGTCCTCAAGCATCCCCTGGCAGACCGCAAGCTGACGGCAGGATGCCCCCACTTCCTGCGACGCAACGCCTGCAACGCAACGTGGCTGTGCGTTCAGGCACGGCTGCCCATGGAGAGCAACGCCTAACTAAAAGCGATACAAAAAGCAATGTCCGGAACCGTTCCGGCTGCCGTTACTCGGCGGTTTCTTCGACCTCTCCTGACCGCCGCTCCAGCCCTTTCACACGGGCGCTCAGTTTGGGCAGGCGGCTGATGCTGGCCAGACGGCGGCGTTCTTCCATGGCCGGGATGGCCGGGAACCCCATGTAATTCGTCTTGCCGGCCGGGATGTCCTTGGTCACACCGCTGCGCGCACCGAGGGTCACAAAAGAACCGATGCTGACATGGCCTGCCACGCCGCACTGTGCCGCCATGACCACGTAATCGCCAATGACCGCGCTGCCAGCGATGGCGCAGGCTGCCACGATGATGCAGTGTTTTCCGATAACCGCGTTGTGGCCGATCTGGACCAGGTTGTCGATCTTGGTGCCTTCACCGATCCAGGTGCGGCCAAAACGGGCGCGGTCCACCATCGTTCCGGCCCCGATCTCGACATCGTTGTCAATCTGCACAATGCCGGCCTGCCGCACCTTGCGATGACGGCCCTTGTCAAATTCATAACCAAATCCGTCGCCACCGATCACCACGCCCGAATGCAGGATGACACGCTCACCGAGCTCGCAGGCTTCCTGAACGGTGACATTCGGAAACAGCTTGCTGCCAGCACCGATAACGGCGTCCCGGCCCACATAACAGCCGGCACCAATCTCCACCCCATCTCCCAAGGTGGCTCCTTTTTCGATCACAGCATTCGCACCGACGGAGACCTTGGTCAGGTCAGCCTTCACACCGTTCTCAATGACGGCGCTGGGGTGGATGCCGGCTTCGAAAGGGGCCGCGTGAAAACCATAAACATCCACCACTTTTTCAAAGCTGCGGGAGGGATCTTCCACCGCAATGCAGGCAGCTTTTTCCGAGGCTGCATCCCAGCCGGAAGGAACCAAAACCGCCGTGGCCTTTGTCGCGGCGAGACGCTCGCGGTAACGGGCGTCATAGAAGAAACTGAGATCGCCGGGCTGCGCTTCTTTAAGCGAGGCAAACCCGGTAATGCGGGTTTCAGGGTTGCCGGAGAGAAGTTGCCCTCCCAGTAGCTCAGCCAGTTCAGAAAGGGCGATGTTCATGAGGCCCGCCCATTCTCACAATCTAACTGCAAAGGCCAGAACTATGATCTGGATAATTGCCAGATGCGTCTTGCACGATGCAGCTTTGAGAAAGCAGGGAAATACGCATTCTCTTCAGAAGGAAGGCACCGCAAAATCAATTTTGGTCGCGAACCCGGAGAAGAAGAAACCATACCAGGCAAAGATGAGAACGATGAAGGCCAGAGTCACGGCAGCCGGGTTCCGCCAGCGGGTTTTCTCTGCCAGGGTGTCCACCAGCCAGGCCCCGGTTCCATACGGCAACACCAAAATGACTCCCAGGGCCATGGCTGCACGCAGCAGATCCGCAGTTTCCGTCAGACTGGAGGCACGCTTCAGCGTGAGATAGGCCACGTAGAGCTTGTAGAGAAAAAGACAGAAGCCCGCGACCTGAAGATAGACAGCGATCCACCTCATCAGGGAAAAATTCATTCCCATGGCTGCCCCTAATAAATCAGCATTTAGCATAGTATTTCCTCCAATACAGAATGCTTTAACCCCAGGCGTGGTGTTCTGCCAAGCCTGAAATGCCCGGTTGGGAAATAACGGAAAGACGAGGCATCCCTTCCCAAAAACAAACGCCGGCGGAA
>DASWXG010000836.1:0-4031 GCA_036405615.1 Prosthecobacter sp.
GGCCCTGGCGAAATTCGGCCAGCTGTTTCTGCAAAAGGGCCGGTGGAACGGAAAGCAGCTGCTGCCTGCAGCCTGGGTGGAGGAAGCCTCCGCGTTCCACATCCAGCAGCCGGGCGGTGACAAGCCGGGGCGGCCGAAAGCGGAGAACGACTGGCTGCAAGGATATGGCTACCAGTTCTGGCGCTGCCAGCACGGCCACTACCGGGGCGACGGTGCCTTTGGCCAGTTCACCATCGTGCTGCCGGAACATGACGCGGTGGTGGTGATGACGAGCGAGAACAAGAACATGCAGGGCCAGCTGGATCTGGTGTGGCAGCATCTGCTGCCTGCTTTCAAAACCGGCGCTCCGCCAGCGGCGAATGCGGGTGCGGGTGCGGAGGCGAAACTGGCAGCGGCCTTGGCGGCGCTGAAACTGCCCTTGCCGCAAGGGCGGGCGTCATCACCGGTGGTGGAGCGGATCGGCGGGAAGACCTATCAGGTGGAAGCCAACGCACTGGGCATCACCCAGGTGTCATTCGCCTTTCATGGAGGCCGCAGTGAGTTTACCGCCCGCACAGCGGCAGGCAGCCATGTCATCCGCTGCGGGGTGGGGCACTGGCAAAACGGCGGCAGTGATCTGCCCGGCACACCTCCCCGCCTGATCTCCGGCGGAAAACCCAAAACCCAGCCGACCTCCAAGGTGGCCGCCAATGCTGTCTGGCAGGACGACAGCACGCTGGTGATGACCTGGCGCTACTACGAAACACCGCACCGCGACACGGTGACCTGCCTCTTTGAGGGCGACCGGGTGAGCATCCGGTTTCTCAACAGCATCGCGGCCATGAGTGACAAGCCCGCAGATCCGCGTCCGGAACTGGTGGGCAAGCTGGCGGGGTGAAGCGGGGGATGGAGCGCGGAGATTTGATTTGCGCGCATCATCAGCCGCCAGTTTTCAGGCGCAGACTCAGCATTGTTGGTTAGGCAACCACCTCTTGATCTATCCAGTGGTGTCTCCGTTCTCGTAAGCTGCACCGCTGCCGATGCAAGCCCGGTGAGATCGGACAGGCGGAAACAGCGCGAGATCCTGGTGAAAGACTCACTTCGCCATGGCGGTGAGGCTTTCTTTTTCAGCAGCGTTGAGTTCGGTGCCGCCGAGAGCGAGGAAGAGAGAGGCGCATTCGCGGGCCTCGGCCAGATTGGGGGAACCGGCATGCAGGCAGAGCTGCAGGGTTTCATACATCTCGCGGGATTGCAGCAGGCGGACGGCGGCCTTGCCCACCTGTTCCCGAACGTCAGCATTGACGGGCGGATCCAGCATCAGCCAGCGCAGGAGCGCGCGGTGCTGGCGGGAGCCCTGGGCGGCCATCATGGAGCGGCCCTGCACCACGGGCAAAGCCTCTCTCACGCTGCCGGTGCGGACGAGGCTGTAGAGACGCTCCAGTTCTGGCATGGCCTGAACGATGCGCCCGGCGGCCTCCAGACGGGCTTGCATGGCGGGGCTGGCATCGGCGCGGGGGGCCGCAGCTAAGGTCTCTGCCGCAGGCAATGAAGCGGGTGCCTGGCTGGCTGCCGCCACAGCCTCCACCACAGGAGCGGGGGCAGCAGTCACGGCAGGGACAGGATGAAAGGACCAGGATTCAGAAGCGGCTTTTTTGTCCGCAGGCGCGCCGTCAGAGGCTGAGGGTGAGACCTTGGACGCCATTGAGGAGACCTCAGCAGACCCGGCTCTGGAACGCAGCAGGCTGTCATCCCAATGGAGGTAAAGGGCCAGGGCGGCGACGCCGGTGGTCAAACCCAGGGCAAAGGAAGGCAGAGCGCGGGCTGAGGAGGAACGGGAGGCTGTGCTGGAGTTCTTCGGCGTTGCCGCAGCGCGGGGGTGGCTGCCCTCCCGCCACAGCTCCCACCAGCAGCGCGGCACGGCAGCCTGGAAAAGCGCGAGAAAGTCTTCATCCCCCTTCAGCAGAGGCGACAGGCGGCGGAGTGCATCCAGCGCCTCCGGGGAGTCCCAGTCCCAGTCATCCAGAGGGTCGCGCAGACGGCGGTTCCAGAAGACGCGGTCCTCCTGCGGCACGGTGGCCAGAAACTGGCCCACCGCGACCCATTGGGCGGCGTCCTTCAGCAGATGCGGGTCCACAGAGTCCTTCAGCAGCGGGCGGCCTGCATCCAGCCATCGCGGGGCCTGGGCTGGCCGGAGGATGCCCAGCACGCTGGCCAGGAGGGTGAGGATCTGTCCCGCCTCATGGGTGGCCACGGGCGGCTGGGTCTCCAGCAAGGCGTCTCCCAGGCGCACCAGTTTCAGGGTCTCTCCCTGGTGGGTCCACTGGGTGATGACCACTCGCGTGAGCAAACAGCACTGCTGGCGAAGCTCTGCCACCAGATGGACGGGCTGGACGAGACTGGCCAGCCAGAGGCCGCTGTCATCGAAAGCGGTCAGCAAAGCCTGGCTGCCCACACGGGCCGCCTCCGGGCTGACAAAGGACTGGTTGCAAAAACGGTTCATGCCGAACTCCGCCCCGCTCTTCACGGCGCGGGCTTCGGACAGTTCGGCCATGGAAGGCTGGGCGGCGGTTTCAGCCGCGGGCTTTTTTTCCGCCGGCAGCGGAGCCTGCGCCAAGGGGCCTGGCTGAGGCGCGGCCGTTTCCTTCTTTTCAGACACCGCCCCCTCGCCTGCGGGCCTGGGCCCTGGCGTTGCGGCAGCGGTGTTTGGGTCGGTCATGAGTGCGGAGATTCCAACGTCATTCTACCGCATGAGCAAGCAAGAAACGTGACTTCTGGAAAAACCATAGCCGCCCAAACGCCGGTTTTACCAAGGCAGAATCCATGTCCGCCCCCAGCAGGCGGGACAATCTTTTTGAGAAACCGCCCGCATGAGGTATCCTGCGGGATGCTTCCCTGGCTGCACAGCGACCAATTTCCCCTCTATCTCGCCCCCATGGCCGGAGTCACGGATGTGACTTTCCGTGCCCTCTGCAAGGAGCTGGGTGCCGATGTCATGGTGACGGAATTCGTCAGTGCCGAGGGCATCCTGCAGCGGGACGACCGCACCCGCCACTACACGGAATTTGACGATGTGCAGCGTCCTCTGGGCGTGCAGCTCTTCGGTGCAGACGGCGTGCGCATGGGCGAGGCCGCGCGCAAGATCATCGACTGGAAGCAGCCCGATTTCATCGACATCAACTTCGGCTGCCCGGTGAACAAGGTGGTGTCGAAAAACGGCGGTTCTTCCCTGCTGAAAAACTGCCCGCTGCTGGCCGAGGTGGCCCGCGAAGTGGCCAAGGCCGTCCCCATCCCGGTAACGGCAAAAATGCGCATCGGCTGGGACGCCCAAAACGTGAACGCTGTGGAGGTGGCCCGCATCCTGGAGGACTGCGGCATCCAGGCCATCACCGTCCACGGCCGCACCCGCGCCCAGGGTTATACCGGGCAGGCAGACTGGGAGGTCATCGGGCAGGTGGCAGATGCGGTCAAAATCCCGGTCATCGGCAATGGCGATGTCGCCAGCGGCATGGATGTGGAGGTGCGGCGTGCGCAGACGAACGTGCGCGGCATCATGATCGGCCGTGCGGCCATGGCCAACCCCTGGGTGTTCCAGGAGGCCAAACACTACCTTTCCACCGGCACCCATGCCACCTCCGCCACCGTGGAGGAGCGTTTTGCCCTCATGCGCCGACATTGTGAGATGGCCATCGCCCGCAGCACGCGCGGCGGTGAGTTTGAGGTCATGCGCTCCCTGCGTTCCCGCCTCATGGGCTACACCCGCAGCCTGCCCGGCGGCAAACACCTGCGCGGCCGCTTTGGCCAGATCGCCAGCCTCATGGAGCTGGATGACATCCTGGCCAGCTACCTCACCCACCGCCACCAGCACCTGGACCTGCACGACAGCGCCGAAGATGAGGAAAACGTGGCCGAAGAGGCCTCGTCCTGAAGGGCTGCCTGACAGCACCCGCAACAAGACGGCCAGCAAGGCCCCTGGCCTGCATCTGAAAACAGCGAAAGTGCCTTGAACGGGCAAGTTGCGCCCCATTGAACACACTTCTTGTTATCCCATGCAG
>DASWXG010000837.1:0-5891 GCA_036405615.1 Prosthecobacter sp.
GTCAACGGCAGCACCGTTACCGTCAGCGTGGTGGCGCAGGAAGGTCTCGCGGCTCCAGGCACAGCGGCACTCTATGCCAATGTGGCTGGCAGCTTCACCGACCCGGGCCGTATGGATGCCCAGGGCAATTTTGTGTACTCCGCGCTGACCACCACCGGCAGCAAGGAAGGCATCTGGCAGGTTCCCTCTGGCGGTTCTGCCACGAAGGTCTTCTTTGCCGGTGAAACTGCTCCTGGCACTGGCGGTTCCACGTTTGCCCGGATCCAGCGTCCGGCTTCGGGGAACAATGGTGTGATCACCTTCCGTGCGACTCTGAACAGGGACGGCGACAACGCTGCCAATATGCGCAATGACGGCATCTGGCGCGGTACGGCTTCCAACCCCGGCAGCTTTACCTGCGTTCTGCGCCGTGGCGACGGCGCTTCTGTGGTGTCGAATCTTCCTGTGGGAAGCCTGGTGGGCAATCCGTGGGGCGGCTGGCTCAACAACAACAACCGTGGCGTCTGGAGAGCCTGGCTGGATGTAAACGGCGACGGCAACAGCGCCGCGCCAACGGATGTTAATGCCATCTTCTCGGACCTGTCTGGTGCCATGCAGCTGAACCTAAAGGTGGGCGATGCAGCCCCTGGCACAACGGGTGCAACCTTCAGCGGCTTTGATCTGCCGATGGTGGGCGGTAACAACCAGTATGCCTTCATCGGCACGGTCACAGGTGGTGACACGGTGACTGGCAACAACCAGGGCCTGTGGAGAAGCGCCCCGAATGGTGGTGCGCTGTCTCTCGTGTTCCGCAAAGGCGCGACGGTGGTGACTACGGAAGGTCCTAAGGTCGTGACGAAGATTGATGTGCCAGGTTCTGGTCAGACCGACCGCCGCTGGGAACAGCCGGTCATGGACAGCACGGGCCGCATGGTGCTTTACATCACCTTTGCAGATGGCAGCACGAGCCAGGTGCTGGTGCCTTAAGGCGGCAGCATGACAGCAAAAGGCGCGACCGGTGATGGTCGCGCCTTTTTTGTTTGGAGAATTTCGAAGGGGGGTGGCTGAACAAGCGGTCCGGTGTTGGCGGATCAGCAGCTCGTGGGAATCCGCTGGGCCAGCTTGACCGTGTGAGGAATGGCCCCGAAGACAAAACCCAGGCATTCCACTGCGCCAGAGGGCTTTCCCGGAAGGGCGATGACCAGGGCGGTTTCCACAATGGCCGCGAGGCTGCGGCTGAGAATGGCATTCGGGGTGATCTCTACCGAGCGCATGCGCATCAGTTCCCCAAAACCAGGAATCTCCACCCGCATGATGCTGCGGATGGCCTCCGGGGTGACGTCCCGTATATCCACACCGGTTCCACCCGTGGTGAGCACGAGGCCGCAGCCCTGGGAGATGAGAGAACGCACAGCGGAACGGATGCGGTCAATGTCGTCCGGAACGATGGCTTCGCCAGCCACTTGCCAGCCGTAACCTTCGGCGGCTTTGCGCAGGGCCGGGCCGCCCAGATCTTCATAGACGCCCTGGCTGGCGCGGTCCGAAACGGTGATGATGCCGACAGTGATGCTGGACATAGGGGATCAGGAAACGGGAGTTTTGGTTTTGGCGAGGAGGGAGATGCTGCGGATTTCCATGTCTTTGTCCACCGCCTTGCACATGTCATAGATGGTGAGCGCGGCCAGGCTGACGGCGGTCAGGGCTTCCATTTCAACACCCGTAGGGGCGGTGGTTTTGACGGTGGAAGAAATGCGGATGCCGTCGTCTTCGATCTCAAAATCCACAGCGACTTTGGCCAGCGGTATCTGGTGGCACAGCGGAATGAGGTATTGGGTCTGCTTGGCGGCCTGGATGGCGGCAATGCGTGCGACGGCGAGCACGTCACCTTTTTTATGGCCGTTTTCACGGATCAGGCGCAGGGTTTCCGGCTGCAGGCGAATGAATCCCTCCGCCAGGGCTTCGCGGTGGGAGAGAGGTTTGGAAGAAATGTCAACCATGCTGGCCTGGCCGGCATCGTCGAGGTGGGTAAGGGCGGACATGACGGCTCATGATGACAGGGCCGCGCAGTTGCTCAAATGGAATGGAGCCGGATTTTGCCCTTCCTCTGGCGTAACAAGAAGCGTTGAATCAGGGCTTTGAAGGGCGGCTTTCCACCTCGATGATCTTTCCAGGCTTGCCGCCGCTTTTTTGAGTTGCCTGCCATTCTTTGTAACGGGTGAGCTCCCGTTCGATGAGCTTGAGGCAGAAGGCCACCACCGTGGCGTCGTCCAGATAACCGACGCCAAAGATCATGTCCGGGATGACATCGGCAGGATTCAGAACATACAGCAGGGCGAGCGCCCCGGCGCTGATGGCCCAGTAAGGGACCTCGCGGTAGCGTCCCGCCCAGTAATCTTTCACCAGTTCCAGCAGCACTTTGCCCTGTTCCATCCACTGCTTGAGCTTGGGCAGCTTGTCCTCAATGTCCTTCGCCCGTTGGGTGACGCGGGCAATGTCATTGTCATGCTGGTTCTCGGGCGCTGGCATGCAAGGAGTGTGGCGAAAGACCGCCTCTTTGGCGATGATGAAAAACAGGTGTTTTTGCAATGCCGTGCTGGAGAGAAAGATGCAAATCGACGGTTGCCGCAAGCTGCGTTTTCCGCTTGTGTACAAGGATGTCTGTTGCAGCCGCCATCTCTTTTCTCAGACGCTGGCGAAAGGAGGCTTCCATTGTCCTGGCGCTTGCAGTGACGGTGCTGACGCCTTTTCTCCTGAAGCCTGCACAGTCTTCCTCGCCGGCGGGAGCGAGCCGAAAGCTGGTGATTGTCACCCCACACCCGGAGCGGCTGCGGTCAGAGTTTGGGCGTGCTTTCGTAAAGGCCTGGAAAGCCCGTACTGGGGAAACTGTGGCGATTGACTGGCGGGTGCCGGGAGGTGCATCCGAGATTGCAGTGATGATGAAATCTGAGTTCAGCGCGGCTTTTCAGCAGCACTGGGTCCGTGATCTGGGACAGGCCTGGAGTCCTGAGATTGCGCAGAATTTCATGAATGCCAAAGCACCGGCCAATTTCGCGGCGCGGCAGGCCTTTTTGAAGTCGGATGTGGGCGTCGGGATTGATCTGTTTTTTGGTGGCGGAGCTTACGATTTCCAGTTGCAGGCGGAGGCCGGGACGCTGGTGGCGGAGAACGGGAAGGGAACTGGAATCGCGGGTCTCAAGGCCAAACATCCGGACTGGTTCGGGCCAGAAGGCATTCCTGAAATGCTGGGCGGGGAACCTTTTCGCGATGGCAAGGACCGGTGGGTGGCCTCCTGCCTTTCCAGCTTCGGCATCGTCTTTAATCGAGATGTGCTGAGACGCCTGGGCATCGAGAAAGATCCTTCGCAGTGGCGGGATCTGGCCGACCCCAGGTATTACGGCCAGCTGGCATTGGCCGACCCGGGGCGCAGCGCCACAGTGACCAAGGCCTTTGAAATGCTGATCCAGCAGGAGATGCAGGAGGCCATTGAGAGAGTGCGGCAGAACCCGACCCGCCTCAAAAAGGGAGAGGACATCGTGGCCGTGGGCGTCCGGGAAGGCTGGAAGAACGGGATGAACCTGATCCAGCGCATCAGCGCCAATGCACGTTACTACAGTGACAGCTCCAGCAAAATTCCCCTGGATGTCGCACGCGGGGATTCGGCGGCGGGCATGTGCATTGACTACTATGGACGGTCTGCCGAGGAGCAAACCCGTGCCAGGGATGGCACCTCCCGCATTGGATTCATCATGCCCGTGGGCGGCAGTTCGGTGAGTGTGGACCCCATCGGCATGTTTCGGGGGGCTCCGCAGCCGGAGCTTGCAACGGCTTTCATGGAGTTTGTCCTCAGCGATGAGGGACAGAAGATCTGGGCCTACCGTGCAGGTGTGCCGGGCGGGCCTGAGCGCGGTGCTTTGCGGAGGTTGCCAGCACGCAAAGGCTTCTACACACCGGATCACCTGAAATGGATGAGTGATGCGGACGAGATGCCTTATGAAAAAGCGAAGGCCTTTACCTACCATCCCGAGTGGACTGCCTCGGCTTTCAGTACGCTCCGCTTTCTGGTGCGTGTGATGTGTGTGGATGCCCATGCAGAGCAGAGAAAGGCCTGGCAAAGTTTGATCCGGGCCGGGCAGCCGCCACGCGGCATGGAGATCTTCCAGGAGGTGACCAGCGTGCGTTATGACCTGGCCACAGGCGATATCACCCGGGTAGTGAAGTCTCGCAACAAGGTGGATGAAACCCGGCTGGCGCGGACTCTGGGAGACTGCTTCCGGAGAAACTACCGCCTGGCGGCCCGGCTGGCGAAACAGGGAAAATAACACTCTTTAAAGCAGCTCCATGTCCCGCCCTCTTGCTCTGTTGGTCTATGCCGGAATGGCGTTGTTCTTTGGCTGTTTTTTTGTCTATCCGCTGTGGAGCACTTTTGAACTGGCCCTTCTCAATGCCGACCGGCAGTGGACGCCGGACTTTGTGATCGAGGTGTTTCGTAACTCCCTTTACCGCGAAGGACTGGTAAATTCGTTCATCATTGCCTGCTGGACGACTCTGGGCTGCCTGGTGGTATCTCTGCCGCTGGCCGTCCTGTTTGTCCGCTATGCCTTTCCGGGAAAGACGCTGCTAAACAGCCTGGTCCTCATGCCCATGGTTCTGCCTCCCTTTGTCGGCGCCATTGGCATCAAGGCCATTCTGGGGCAGGCCGGGGCTTTGAACGCGTTCTTGATCGAGCTCGGTCTGATGGATGCCAGCCGTCCTGCGGACTGGATGGGGGGCAGCCAGATTCCGGGGATCGTCCTGATGGAGGTGCTGCATTTGTATCCCATCCTTTATCTCAATGTCGCAGCTGCGCTGGCCAACATGGATCCGGCCATGGAAGAGGCTGCGGCGAGCCTCGGCTGTCCGCCTTTCCGCCGGTTCTGGCGCATCACACTGCCGCTCATCATGCCCGGTATCTTTGCCGGCGGAACTCTCGTTTTCATTTGGGCCTTTACCGAACTGGGCGTGCCCCTGGTCTTTGATTTCGACCGGGTGACGGCTGTGCAGATTTTCCGTTCGCTGAATGACCTGAGTGACAACCCGTTCCCCTATGCCCTGGTGGTGGTCATGCTGGTTTTCAGCACCGTCATCTATGGGGTGGGAAAAACAGTGTTTGGCCGGGTTTCGGCCATCGGGGCGGGCCGCGCCGCCACGGCTGCCCAGACAATACAGCTGGGCTGGTTTCGTGGTCTGCTGTGCGCGCTGCCTTTTTTGGTGATAACTCTGCTGGCCGTGTTGCCGCACCTGGGTGTGGTGCTGCTCAGTTTTGCCAAAGACTGGTATGGGTCTGTGTTACCTGAAGCCTTTACGCTGGATCATTACCGGGAGGCCCTGGGACATGAACTGACGCTGAGCTCCATCGCCAACAGCTTGAAGTACTCTGTGCTGGCCCTCGGTGTCGCCCTCGTTCTTGGCATCGGCGTGGCCTATGTGAATGTGCGCACGCGCCTTTGGGGACGGCAGGTGCTGGATGCCATGGCCATGCTGCCGCTGGCGGTGCCCGGGGTCGTGCTGGCCTTTGGTTATCTGGCCATGACCCGTCCGGGCCAGCCTTTCAGCTGGCTCATGCTGGGTGAAAATCCTCTTCTCATACTGGTGATCGCCTATGCGGTCCGGAGGCTTCCGTATGTGGTCAGATCTGCGACAGCCGGGTTTCAGCAGGTCAGCCCGGCGCTGGAAGAAGCTGCTCAAAATTTGGGGGCAACGCCGGAACGGACTTTGCGCCGTATCACCCTGCCGCTGGTGGCGCCTCATCTGATGGCAGGCGGCCTGCTGGCATTCTCCTTCGCCATGCTCGAGGTCAGCGACTCGATGGTGCTGGCGCAGCAGTCGGCGCATTTCCCGATTACCAAGGCCATCTACTTCCTGGTGCTGGCCTT
>DASWXG010000838.1:0-11750 GCA_036405615.1 Prosthecobacter sp.
CATCGCCACCAAACGCAGCCGTTTTGAACTGCTGGAAGACCTCATGGGGCAGCCCGGCTTTTTCGACGATGCCCGCAAATCGGGGGAGCTGACTCGCGAGCACCGCTTGCTGGGGAATCTCCTGAAGGATTGGGACGCCTATCAAAAACAGCAGCAAGAGCTGACGGAGAGCCAGGAGATGGTGAAGTCCGGAGATCCGGAACTGGCTGAGATGGCCGAGGCCGAGATTCCGCTCATCGAGAAACGGGTCGAAGAACTGGAGAAGGCGGTGCAGTTTTCCATCCTTCCTCCGGATCCCCTAGAGGGGCGCGATGCGCTGCTGGAAGTCCGGGCTGGTACCGGTGGGGATGAAGCTTCCCTGTTTGCTGCCGATCTGGTGCGGATGTACACCCGCTATGCCGAAACCAAGGGGTGGAAAGTGGAAACCCTGGAATCCAGCCCTTCCGACGTGGGCGGGTTCAAGGAAATCGTCATGAAAGTGGCCGGGGAAGATGTCTTCCGCGTGCTCAAGTATGAGAGCGGTGTGCATCGTGTACAGCGTGTGCCTGCCACGGAAGCCCAGGGCCGCATCCACACCTCCGCCGCCACGGTGGCCGTGCTGCCTGAAGCTGAAGAGGTGGACTTTGAGCTGAAGTCTGACGAGGTGCGTATCGAAGTCTGCCGTTCTTCCGGTGCTGGCGGCCAGGGCGTGAACACCACGGACTCCGCCGTGCAGGTGCTGCACATCCCCACCGGCACCATCGTCCGCTGCCAGGACGGACGCAGCCAGATCAAGAACAAGGAAAAAGCCCTGACCATCTTGCGCTCCCGCCTACTGGAAAGGAAGCAGCAAGAAGAGGCCGCCAAGTATTCTGCCCATCGTCGTAACCTCATCGGCAGCGGCGGCCGCGAAGAAAAGATCCGCACTTACAACTACCCGCAAAACCGGGTCACGGACCACCGCATCGAAATGACGGTGTACAACCTGGACATGTTCATGGAGGGCCGTGTGGATCAGATCCTGGACTCTTTGCTGGCCAGTGATCTCCAGGAGAGGCTGGCTGAAGCCGGGCTCAAGTAAGAGCAAGACCGGCTTTGCGAACTCCGCACATCTCTGTCCAGCGCGCATGCAGCAATTCGGCGTACTGGGTGGAGGTGCTAAATCAATCCAGAACCACCTGCTGGCCGTCATGCAGGGCCACGACGACTTGCTCGGGCCTGTCGGCGGTTTTGAAGCGCTCCACCACATACTCGCTTTGCAGCAGGCCCAGGATGTCTGCCAGCAGACGTGGCTGCTGCCAGGCCAGATGATGGGGGGTTAGCAGGATGAAAATGATTTCGATACGGTCGCTGGAGTCCTCCACCGGAATGCCCACATCCGACCTTCCAAAAAAGAGCATGGGGGAAGGCAGGTCTGGCAGGCGGCAGTGGGGAATGGCCAGGCCGCGCCCCACATAGGTGGGCATGGTTTTTTCCCGTTTCATCACGGCTTCCATGATGGTCTGCCGGTCGGCGGGCAGGGCCTCTGCCGGAATGTTTTGCAGGATGTGGCGGATGCCCTCCATCAGATTTTCACCTTCGACATTGAAGACCACCCGTTCGGGGACAAAGCCCTCGGATAGGGAGACAAACTGGCCTCCGCGATGAGAGTCAAATTCGTCTCCGATTTTTCCCACCAGTTCTTCAAGCACATCTTCGATGGTGATGATGCCCGTCCACTGGCCGTTTTCGCCTGTGACCACGGCGAGGTGGGCGCTGCCGCGCTGGAACTTGGCCAGAGCGTCGTCGATGGGTAGCGAGTCCTTCATTTCCAGGCAGGGGCGGGCCAGCTTTTGCAGAAGTTCCGCTCCCGGAGTTTCACCATAACCGGTTAGAACCAGGTCCTTCACATGGATGACGCCGGACGGTTTGCTCTCCGAGTCTTTCGCCAGAGGAAAACGTGAGTAGCGGCTTTCGCGGATGACCTGGAGATTTTCCTCCCAGGTCTGGTCGAGCCGCAGGCAGCGGACCTGCTGGCGTTTGCGCATGGCATGACGGACCACGCTGTCACCGAGGTCCACAATGTTCTCGATGAGAAGCAGCCGGCGAAAGGACAGCAGGCCCAGACGCTCAGGCCGCTCAAACATCATCTTCAGGTCATCGCGGCGCGGACGCATCAGGGAGATGATCACACACACCAGGAGGATGACCATGATGAGGATGAGTGAGAGCGCCACGGGCACCTTGTAGACTTCGCTGAGCAGCATTTTGGTACCCAGAATGAGGATGATGCTGGCAAAGCCAAAATGCAGGAAGTGGAACATCCGCATGAATCCGGCCACGGCAAAGTACAGGGCGCGCAGCCCGAGCATGGCAAAGATGTTGGAGGTATAGACGATGAAAGGATCATCCGTGATGGCGAAGATCGCCGGGATGGAATCCACAGCGAAAATGATGTCCGAAGACTCCACGGCGATGAGCACCAGCAGCAACGGGGTGGCGACGAGTTTGCCGTTCGCCCGCGTGAAAAACTTGCTGCCGTCGTAGTGGGCCGAGAAGGGGATAAGCCGTTTAAAAAGACGCAGCACCCAGTTCTTCCCGGGATCCGTCGCCGTTTCCTTCTTCCGCATCATGCTGATGCCGGTGACCAGGAGGAAGCCGCCAAACACGTAGATCATCCAGTGGAACCGCTCCAGCAGGGCGAGTCCTCCGAGGATGAAGCCGATGCGCATGAAGATGGCCCCGATGATGCCCCAAAAAAGCACCTTGTGCTGGTAGGCCAGCGGCACCTTGAAGTACCCAAAGATGAGGATGAAAACAAAAATGTTGTCCACGCTCAGGGCCTTTTCCACCAGATAGCCGGTGAAGAACTCCAGCCCTGCCTCGGAGCCCCTGCCGTGGAGCAGGATGACGCCGATGTTGAAGAGCAGGGCCAGCCCGGTCCAGACACCAAACCAGCCAAAAGCCTCCCGCATGGAGATGACGTGGTTTTTGCGCTGAAAGACTCCCAGGTCCAGGGCCAGCATGGCGAGGACAAACAATGTAAAGCCGCACCAAAGAAAGAGGGGGGAACTGGTCATTCAGGAAAAGGATTCGGACACAGCACGCAGTATGGCCGGGCAAGATGCGATCTTGTATGTCCGTGACGTGTTTTAAAATCTTGGAAACGGAGCATGCAGAGTCCCCGCAGCGCAACCTGAGCCTCCTTGGGTCCCTCCTGCGGAGTTTTCGTCAGTTGCAGAGAAGGTGCTTATGATTTGCTAAAGAGGCTTTGTTCTTCCGCAGCCCAGTTGCGGTGCAGCAGTCCGGTGCATGGCGGTTGTGAAGAGCGAGGCTGCGGTTGACTCAGACCGCTTTGCCCTTAGCTCTTCTCCCCCTTTTCTCATGAAGCCCCTCCTTGATACTCTCCGCGCTGGCACCGGCTACCTGGAGAAGCATGGGGTGGACGAGGCAAGGCTGAACATGGAGCATCTTTTGGCACATGTGCTGGGGTGCCGGAGGTTGGATCTCTACCTCCGTTTTGGCGAAGGGCTGCACGAGGAGGATCTCGACAAGCTTCGCACCCTCACCAAACGCAGGGCGGAAGGTGAACCGCTGCAGCACCTCCTTGGGACAGTGGATTTCCTTGGCCACGAACTCATCAGCGACCACCGGGCTCTCATTCCCCGGCCTGAAACGGAATATCTCTGCGACCTGCTGATCCGTCGCTATGGGAAGAATCCGCCAGCCCGGGTTCTCGACATGGCCACCGGCTCCGGCTGCATCGGCCTTACCCTGGCCTCTTCCTGGCCGGACAGCCAGGTAACTCTGGCAGACATCTCGGAAGATGCCTTGGATCTCGCCCGCTTGAACGCCAGCCGGCTGAATCTGGGCAGAGTGCAGATTTTTCGCAGTGATCTTTTTGAAAAAATTAGCGGTCCCTTTGATCTTATTGTGACCAATCTTCCCTACATCCCGAGGGGTGAAATTGCCGAACTCAGCCGCGAGGTGAAGAGGGATCCTGTGCTAGCCCTGGATGGGGGGCCGGATGGCCTGGATATCGTCCGCCGTTTTTTGGACGAGGCTCCAGCCCGCCTGACAGAGGGCGGGGCAGTGGCATTGGAAGTCGGGCATGACCAGGGGCACATCACGGCGGCCTATGCCACGGGGCTGGGCTACGGCGCAGCGGAGGTCCTGGCTGATCTGGCGACTGTTGAGCGCTTTGTAGTGGCCGTAAAACCGCCTTCCGAAGCCTGAGGGAAAACTTTTTTTCAAAAAAGTGTAACTGAATATTACCAATGCGGTAATCCCCTGTGTCTGCGGAGCTTGTCGCTTGGAACCGGCTTTTCACGGTAGCTTTTTCCGGCGGCAAGTTCCGTGGGCGTCGTTCTTGCCCATGGAGCATCTTCCCGCTTGCGCACCGGCTTCCCCAGCGCACTTAGACGGGCAACATGGAAAAACTTATCGTTCACGGCGGATCTCCCCTGAAGGGACGCGTCAACATCAGCGGCAGCAAGAACTCATCTCTGCCCATTCTCGCAGCCACCCTTCTGACCAAGGATACCTGCACCATCCGCCGTGTGCCGGATCTCAGCGATACCAACTACATGGTGCGCATCCTGGGCGAACTGGGCGCTGAAGTGGAACGCGCCAGCGGCGTGGTGGTGGTGAAGGCGGAAAAAATCAAATCCGTGGCCCCCTATGAACTGGTGCGGAAAATGCGCGCCAGCATCTGCGTGCTCGGGCCGCTGACAGGCCGCCTCAAGAAATGCACTGTGTCCCTGCCGGGCGGGTGCGTGATCGGTGACCGCCCGGTGGATCTGCACCTGAAGGGCTTGGAGGCATTGGGTGCCCAGATCACTGTGGATGGAGGCGACATCTCGGTGAACGCCAAGAAAGGCTTCAAGGGCGGCCCCATGAACCTCATGGGAAAACACGGTTCAACCGTGCTTGGCACCGACAACGTCATGATGGCGGCCACCCTGGCCAAAGGCACCACGGTGATCGAAGGCGCTGCTGCCGAGCCTGAGGTGGAAGACCTGGCGAATTTCCTGATCAAGATGGGCGCGAAGATCGAAGGCGCAGGCACCAACCGCATCGTGATCGAAGGTGTGAAGGAACTGCACGGTGCCGAGCATACCGTCATCCCGGACCGCATTGAAGCCGGCACCTTCCTCTGCGCGGGAGCCATGATTGGCGAAGGCATCACGCTGAAACGGGTAATGCCGGAGCACATGAAGGAAGTCACCGACACCCTGAAGAAGTGCGGCTTCCCGATTGAGATTGGCAAAGACAGCATCAGCATCGCCCCGAATCCGGAAGCGCGCGGGTTTGATCTCACCACTCTTTGTTATCCAGGTTTTCCCACGGACATGCAGGCGCAGTTTTGCGCGCTGGCTTGCGCCATCAGTGACAGCAGCAACATCACCGAAACCATCTTCCCGCAGCGCTTCATGCATGTGGCGGAGATGAAGCGCATGGGGGCCAACATTGATCTCCAGGGCGCCACGGCTCGCATTCGCGGCGGCAGCGCTTTGAAGGGGGCCCCGGTGATGGCAAGCGATCTTCGGGCATCCGCCGCGCTGGTGCTAGCCGGCCTTGTCGCCAGCGGCAAAACCGAGGTGAACCGTCTCTACCACATTGACCGTGGCTACGAGCATCTGGACGACAAGCTGGCTGCCCTCGGTGCGCAGCTGGAGCGTGTGAAAGAGTAGTCGGTCGCGTTCTCAGGACAGGGATGCTGCCAGTCGGCATCCCTGTGCGTTTAACGGCCCGGATTGGGGTTGGCAAAACCGGCTGGCACCAGACTTTTCACCGCGCTGGCGATGAGTTCTTCAACGCCCGACGCAAACCGTGCAGGCCGGCCATAATAAATCATGGCACCCGCTGCTTCATAACCGCCTTCCTCCCACACACGTTGGGAGGGGATGTAGCAGGGCACATCATTGGTGTAGCTGTTCACCCAGGTACGGGCGGGATCATTTTCCTTTTTGAACCTCAGCCCGTAATCCACCACCACTTCACCCGGAAGATTAATGCTGAGGAGGTCGCTGCCAAAGCTCCAGACCTGGACAGTGTAGGGAAGGTCTGAAGGGATCTTTTCGCCCTTCTCAAGGGCGGATAAAAAGTGACGGGCGTGAAAGGCCGTCCACTTGTTCTTGTCCTGCGCCAGCGCCTTCCATCCGGCCTGGTCAGGCAGCTTGTCGAAGGGCAGGCGAATGTCCTTGGTAGCACAGGAGACAGGACCGCGGACTGGCTTCATGGGGGCATTGATGACGCGCACTGTTTCCTTCGCCATTTCCACTCCGTGATCGATGGCGAATTTCACTTCCCGCCGAGGGTAGGGGTTTTGATCGGCACCGCATCCGATGGCGGTCATGGCGATCACACCGGGAAAGCGGAGTTCGAGTTCCTTCTGCGCACACCCGGCCCAGTCTGGGTGAGTTTTGTTGATGCCCAGTGTGGTGCAGTGGCAGGCGTAGCTGGAAAAAAGAACACGCAGGGCACCCTCCGGAGAGGTCACTCGCAGGACTGGCAGCGCATGGTCCACCGGGCCATACGGATTGGGGCTGTTGGCATAGCTTCCCGTCTCTGTCTTGAAGCGCCGGTTCATGGCAAACCGGACCTTGCCCGTGGACCAGTCCACCTGTGAAGGTTCCTGTTTGGCCAGAGCTTGCTGGACGACCTTCACCAGTTTGCCGGTGAGTTCTTCGCCATATTTGGCCACCGCTGTTTTTTCGTCATCAGGCAGCTCCTGGCCGAACAAAAAGGGCAGAATGCCGGGGAGGGCGGGGGCGCAGTGGGTATGGCTGGAATGAAGCGCCAGGCGTTCGTCTGCGATGTTATTTCCTGCGGCTTTCAGCCGTTTGAGAACTTCGTTCCTCAAGACGGCCGGCACGCCGCAGTTGTCCACGGTCAGGATCACCACGGCTGGCTCCTCTTCCCAGCTCAGGGCCAGGGCCTTGGCATGAAGCGTCATTTCCACCCCTTCGTGAGGGCCAGTACGGCTGCCGTAGCCGCTCAGCCTGACAGGGTAGTCCGGTGTGATGTCCACGCTGGCGACGCCGGCTTTCCAACCAGCGACCGCAGGTTTGGCCGGGTCAGCTGCTTTGCAGAGGCATGTTCCCCAGAGGAGGGCGCAAACGGCGATGATTTTCAACCACATGCGCCTAGCTTGTAAAATCCTTGTCAGGATTCCAAGAGGGGATTCGTGCGAAAATGCGCTTTTTTCTGACTTGTTGGATAGGTCTGAGGCGGCGTTTGGAGAGGCCGCCTCCAGCTTACTCTCCGTCGTCCTCGGTCCACTCTTCCATCAGCCGTCCCAGCTTGCGCTTGAGGCCTACTTTGGCGGCGGCGGAAAGGCGGTCGATGAAAAGGATTCCGTTGAGATGATCAATCTCATGCTGAAAGGCGCGGGCCAGCAGACCGTCGGTTTCCCAGGTCTGGGTTTCGCCATCCAGAGTTTGGAAAGTCACTTTGACATCCTCGCTGCGGCGGATGTCTCCGCGAAGGCGGGGAAAGCTGAGGCAGCCTTCTTCATCCACGTCCTTGTCCTTGCCCAGTTCCAGCTTGGGATTGAGGAAAATGACCGGCATTTTGGATGGCATGTCAGCTGGCTCTCCGTTGATGCGCAGGTAGGTGATGCAACCAGGATTGTGAGACACGTCAATGACGGCCAGCTGGATGTCACGTGCCACCTGGGGGGCGGCGAGGCCGACGCCGTTGGCGGCCTTCATGGTTTCGATCATGTCCGCAGAAAACTGGCGGATTTCGTCCGTCACTTCAGTGACGGGACGGCATTTGGCGCGGAGGACGGGATCTGGATAGCGGACGATGGGCAGGACCATGGGAGTGACCGGCATCATGCTCTCTTTTCTCTGCAACTCAAGGAGTTGGAGAGGCCCTTTTATTTCAGGCTCTGGATTCGGGCAGGAACGTCATTCACGGAGTACCCGGCCTCCCGCAGGGCATCCCAGACATTCATCAGCAGGCCCAGAGAGGTTTCCGTATCGGCCTGGAGTTCCAGTTTGAGAGCCGGATTCCGGTCCTTGAGCTTGAGAATGGCGGCGGCGAGACCGTCCGCTTCCACCTTCTGGCCGTCCAGGATCAGGTCCCGTGTTTTGGTGATGGCAAGGGTCTTCCGGATCTCTTGTTTCGGAGTGGTTTCACCCAACGACTTGGACTGGGGCAGGGTGATTTTGACCTCCTTTTTGTCCACGTTGAAGGTGGTGGTGGCGATGAAAAAGATCAGCAAAATCACCATGATGTCGATCAGCGACACGATGGGGATGGCCGGAACGGCGCGGCGGCGGGGGCGGAGGTTCATCGCAGGCGTTCAGGTTCAGGGGAGCGCGCGTCCGCTGTGTGTTTCACCTCAAAGTGGGCAAAGAAAGTCTGGATGGTCTCGTGCAAGATGGATTCCAGACGCACGGCAATGTTGTCCAGACGGCGCACAAAGTAGGTATGGGCAAGCACGGACGGCACGGCAACGAACAGGCCAGCGATGGTGCAACGGAGGGCGACGCCGATCTCCTTGGCGATGGTGGCAGTGTCAGGTCCGGCCTCGCTGCCGAAGGCGGAGAACATGCCCACCAGACCGGCTGTGGTGCCCAGAAGACCCAGGAGAGGGGCTACGGTGACCATCACCTCCAGCACGGAAACACCGCGCTCCAGGTGGTGAAGATCCTCTTTGGCACGGGCGGTGATGGTTTCCACGCACTCCTGGCGGCTGGAGAAGGTACCGCTGATGGCCAGGCCGCCCAGGCGGGCCAGAAGGGAGGGGTCTTTGGAGAGAAAGTCTTGAAGCGGTTTGATGTCGCCCTTGGCCGCGTAGGTCGGAAGGTCGCGCAACTGGGACGCCACATTGGCCGGAAGAATGAGGTGGTCGCGAAGCCGGAGAAAGGCGGAAATCATCACCGTCACCGCTGCCATGGAGCAGAGCACGATGAGCAGCATGACGAAGCCGCCCGTTGCGAGGAAGTCCCAGATAAGAGAGAACCCGCCAGGGCTGGCATCTGTGGCAGCAAGGGGAAAGAGGGATGGCAGGTCAGTAAAGAATGACTTCATATTGGATCTTCATCCGTTCGCCCTCCAGGGTGGGCAAAAGGTCTGCGGGAAGGGGAGGGATGTCTGCGTCCAGGATGGCCCGCAGGGTCAGTTCTCGCATGCGCGGGTCGGCCTCGCGGGAGTCTGAATGAATGACCAGATCCTGAGGGATGCCTTTTTTGTCGAGATAGAAACTGAAGCTAAGACGGCCGGTGACTGCCAGTTTGGCCGTGTTCACGCTCTCCTGCCAGCGCTGTGAAATCGCGGCTTTGACCTTGGATTCGTAGATGGCCTGCGGAGTGGCGGCTGCATCGACCGCATTTTCACCTTCACGGCTGACGGTGCCTTCCGTTTTGGTCACCTGACGAAAGGCGGCAAAATCAGCATCGTCAGACGGAGTGGTCATCAGCGGCGGCGGGGCGTCTTCCGGCACACGCACTTGAAGGGACACCGCGTCTTTGGCGGGGGGCTCTACGGGGGCCGGTTTGCGGACTTCAATGGGCAGGCGCTCTGGGGTGTCCGCAGCCACCTTTTTTTCAGCCGGGGCAGGTTTGGCCGCTGCCGGCTGGAGTTTGCCTGCCTGATACTCCTGAGAGGTCAGTTCCGGCTGGCCGGGTGCCGTGCCGTTCAGTGTGGGCATGGCCAGCGAGGAGGTGGCGGATGGTGGCAGGATGCTGGCAGCCACAGTATTTTTATCCGACACGAAACGGGCATTTTGCGGGGCCGTGGCGGCGGCTTCATTTCCAGACGTGTTGACGAGGATCTTTCTGGACGGCAGTTCCTGGGGCGGTGGGGGGGCCACCAGGATCTGTTCCGGAAAGATGAGCGTCACCTCCGGCTCCTCTTCTGTGGCGGCAGGTTCCTTTTTCAAAAATTCGCGCGCTGCCTGGCTGCCAAATCCCCAGGCAAGCAACATCAACAGCAACACATGGATCGCCACGGAACCGGCGATGCCTGTCTGAAGATGCCTGTCGTGGGTCAGAGTCACGGAGAAAAGAGTATCATGCCTTCACGGGGCGCGGCGCGCAACGCAGGAATTGAATACGAGCCGGACTGCGAGTCGTGCATTTTTTCTCTTCCCCCGGGCCTGGGCTGTGCTATGAGGCGCGGCGGATTGAATTTGTTTGCATCCATTCCCTCATGAAAGCCTCACTCGCCTCCCTCGTTGTCATGTCTCTTCTGTTTGCCAGCGTCAGCTGCAGTTCCGGTGAGCGGGACGGACGGAAGTACTACGGTGCCACCAGCCCGGTCCAGGGCAAGATGGGCGTGCAGTTCAAGCGGGTGAAAGCAGACACCCCGCCACCATCAGCTGAAACGGCGGCAGCCCCTGCTGCAGGTGAAGCCTCGGCCCCGGCCGCAAAGCCGAAAGACGACGGCACCCTTCTCGGGGCTCTCGGCGTCGGTGGTGGCAGCGAGGCCGAGCCCCCAGGACTGCTGGACCGCAATGCCAAACCCGATGAGCCGGGAGCCCAGTACTGGATGCACGGCCAGCAGTCTGCCAGCCCGGTGCAGAGCAAGATGGGCGTGCGTGTGAGCCGCCGCAAAAAGTAAGAAGGACCGGCCTCCGGGTTTACACCCAGAGGATGTCAATCAGCACCGTCGCAACCATGGCGATGCTGATGACCAGCCGGGCGATGAGGCCAACGCCCGTCCCGACCAGAGTGCCCCAGGTGGATTTAACCGCCGGGGCCATTTGTTTCCGGGCAAACACCAGCTCAAAGATCAAGCCTCCTGCCAGCGGGCCTACGATGAAGCCCAAGGGGGCAAAGAACAGGCCCACAATACCGCCGACGAAGACCCCGGCGATGCCCCAGCGGCTGGCTCCAAACCAGCGCGCACCTAGCGCACCTGCAGCCATGTCCACGACGTAGGCCAGGACAAGCCAGAGCGTCAGGATCACGATTCCCTGCCAGCTCATGCCGGCATCTGGCCGGAGCACGGTGTGCAGAATCCCGGCGATGAGGATTAAGAACGGACCGGGCAGCAATGGCACCACGGAGCCGATGATGCCCACCAAGAGCAGGCAACTGGTGAGCAACCAGACGCCGAGAACATCAAACGGGATGCCGGAAAAGAACTGGGAGATTGCGTCCCAGGAACTGGTCAGCCATTCAATCATGATGCCATTGGATTTTGGTTTCCACCGGCTGCCTGACGCTGCGCGGCCAGTTCAGGCCCGGGCGCGGCCAGCCCAGATACATCAGCCCAATGCAGCGGTCTTCGGGGCGCAGGCCTAACCAGGTTTGAAACTGCGGGCTGCCAAGCAACGGAGGGGACGACCAGAAGGATGCAAGCCCGGCCGAAGTCGCGCTGAGCATCAAGTTTTGCAGGGCGCAGGAGGCTGCCTCAAGCTCCTCATGCTCGGGGATTTTATTGCCGCCGTTGCGTTCCATGATGCAGGCCACGATGACAGGTGCCAGCAGCGGGTTTTCCCCCATCTTTTTCAGTTTGTCTTCGCGAAACTCCGCTGGCGGGGTGGTCTGGCGGTAGATGTCTTGCAGGGCATCCGCCAGCCTGGCTCGCGACGGACCACTGAAAATGTGGAACTTCCAGGGCTCCGTCAGACCGTGGTTGGGCGCCCAGGTCGCGTTCTCAATGAGCTCTGAAATCAGCCCGGCTTCCACCGCCCGCCCCCCGTCCATGTCCACAGGTTTGATGGAGCGGCGGTGGCGGATGAGCGTGGTGGTGTCTGGAAGAGAGGGCAGGGACATGAGGATGCGCGGTCAGGGTAGGCAGGCTTTGGCCTGCGTCCACCGCCGGTATGAAAA
>DASWXG010000839.1:0-2834 GCA_036405615.1 Prosthecobacter sp.
TGCAAGGTGGAGATCAGCACGCCGTCGGAACCCCGGCTGATGGCCAGGATCCGCTCCCGCAAAGCTGTCTCCTCCAGCACCACGCCTTCTCGTGCAGCCAGGGCGATGCCCTCCCTCACAATCTCAGCCGCCAGCGCCTCCGCAGCCGCATCGCGGGCAAAGAGGCCGTTGTCCGCCTCCAGCAGCGGGCAGACGGAGTTGAACACCGCATTGATCACCGTCTTGCCCCAGGCGTGGCGGACAATACCTGCGGCACATTCCACGTGAAAGGGAAACACCGGTGTCGAGAGAGCCGCCACACAGCGCGCCACCGTTTCTTCCGCCATGCCTTCAGCCACAGGTCCCACAGGCGAGGAGGTGATCGCGCGAAACAGCACCTCTGTTTCGGAACACCGCTCGCCGGTCATGTACAAAACAGCCCGCATCACCTGGCATGGCAGGGAGCGAAATGCATCCTCAACGCCCAGGCCGTTTTGCATAACCACAAGTGTGGAATCCGAACGAATGCGCCGTTTCGACAGCGCCTCCGCCACGGCTGCATTGGCATGAGATTTCACCGCAATGACAAGGATGCCGCCCAGCTCCGCCACAGCCTCCAGCGGCACCTGGCGCACGGCCGCACCCAGCACCGCCTTTTCGCCATCCGTCATCGTCATGGGGATCTCCTGCGGAACACCGGGTGTGGCCTCCCCGGCTGCTCTCTGCGTGCGGATCAGCGTCACGTCACGGCCCTCAGCGGCCAGGCAAACCGCCAGTGCCATGCCCACCGCACCGCCCCCCAGAATGTGGACCGGGGGGAAGGCTGCCGCTTGAGAAACAGACACAGAATTCATGGCTGGCGAAGGGGCAGGTGCGTCTGCCAGACAGGGCGCATCACCGGTTCTGCGATGAAGATTTCAGCCGGGGCTTCCAGGGCCTCCGCCACCAAACGGCCCGGTCCGGCAAAGCGGCGCCGGTTTCCCGCCACCAGCACGTAGTCCCTGGCATCACCCTCCAGCGTCACCCACAGATGTCCGGTCAGCACGCGGATCTCCGCCTGCTCGCCAGCCTCCAGATCGCGCACCAGAAAGCCGCCCTCCGGCAGGATTTCTCCACCACCGCCTGCAGGCCGTTGCGGGCCGCCAGCTTCCCGCTCACGCGTCCAGCCCGGCATCCGGGGCAGACCTGCACGGCCCTGTCTCTCCGTTTTGGCCAGCATGGGCTCAGCCGTGTACGGCCTTCCGATGCAAGGCCGGAAATCATCAGTCGCGATCATAGCTCCGCCCTCCTTGCAGACGGTTGTTTTGCAGAGGGTTCCCCGGCGCGCCGCCCGTGCGCCCTCCGGGCAAACGTGAGCTCTCCGTGGGTGCTGTTCCTTCCAGGTTCCAGGCACGTAGCACGGCATCTCGCACTGCCATGATGGCAGGGTCATTCTCCCGCTCGGTCAGGTAGGCGATGTGCAGGGGCACCATGGCGCGGAAGTGCGGCAGCGCTGCCACACGGCCCTTGAAAGGGTGGAGGTCTATCTGCTCCCGGGCCGTCAGCGTCACCCCCAGGCCTTCGGCCACGAGGTTCAGCACCGTCAGGCACTCGTTCACCCGGAAGCGCGGGGTAATGTTCAGCCCCTGTTCCTGGCAGATGTTCTGGATGGCACGGAAATAACTGCACATCGGCGAGACAAAGATCCACGGCTTGGCTTCCAGGATCTTCCAGTCCGGCTTGGACAGCTCCTGCTCCCAAGCCACCGGGCAGACGAGGCACAGTTCCACCGTGTCCAGCTGGTGCACAGTCAGGCGCGAGCTTTCATGCTGGCCTTCAAAGAACCCGATGGCCACGCTGCCCTCCTCCAGTCCCTGGAGGATGACGCCGCTGCTGCCGTTCACCAGTTCATAGCGCAGGTCCGGATGCTCTGCGCTGATGTCATGCAGCACCTCCATCACCCGCAGGATCTCCGGCCGGTTGTTCAGGCCAAAGACCAGTTCCCCGGTCACCGCACCGCGCAGGTGGTCGGCGCTGTGTTTGAAATCCCGCGCTGCGTCCACGATCTTCCGTGCCTTGTCGCGCAGAGCCTCGCCCGCATGAGTGAGGCGCATGCCGCGCGGGCTGCGGTCAAACAGGCGCACGCCCAGCTCCCCCTCCAGCGCCCGGATCTGCGCTGTCACCGCCGGCTGGCTGGTGAAGAGCTTGTCCGCCGCGCGAGTGACGTTTCCCTCTTCGGCGACGGTCAAAAAAGTGCGGAGCTGGTAGAGTTCCATGGCAGATAGGCAAAGGTGGTTGGGGAAAAAGGAGGAACAAACCCTCCCTTCAGGATACGCCCCATCGAACCACGACACACCCTTTCCCGCCAATCGTCTTCACGAATGACGATCATCAGAAAAACCGATTCCTTCCCTTTTGGCTCGCTGGAGGCTGCTGCCCGCCCTCGAACCACCCGCAGCAACACCTGGTGCCATCCGCTTACTTGCGGCTGAGGGCTTCGTCCCAGGCCTTCCGGGACGCTTCTGGCAGGGCATTCCGGATTCCCTTCACCTCCGCTCGTGTTTCGTCATCGTCCAACAGGGCGAGACAAAGGGCGGCAGCCGCAGAATCGGGCGTGTCTTCCGGCAGGGAAATGGCCCCGGGCCGAAAGATCATATCGCCGGGCGGTTCCACGGCTTGCTCCTCGCTCAACGAGCGCGGGGTTGTCCCCTTCTTCATCACCATCCGGAGCACTGCCCGGGTTTCCGGTGTATCCAGGTCTCGCAGCACCTTCAGAGTCTGCCAGCGGTTGGCCTGCCGGGGATGGGCGAGGGCAAACTGGACCAGCCTTTGAAATGCCTCTTGCGGCTGCTGGAAATCGGCGGCCCGCTCTTCTC
>DASWXG010000840.1:0-7454 GCA_036405615.1 Prosthecobacter sp.
CTCGCGCGGGACGGTCAGGTCGCTTTTGGTGGTGAACGGGGCATCAGCCCAGTCATCCAGACTGCGGATGTCGCCCACTTCCAGTTCATGCTCCTTGAAAACGCGGCGGTAGTGCGCGCTAAACGGGAGGACACGGCGGGCCAGATAGTCCCGCAGACGGCGCAGCTGCCAGTCATGCCACCTTTCAGGCGGCGCAGCGTCCCACACAGGGGTTGTTGAGGACAGGATTTTCATGGTTTTGCTCCTGGTTAGATGAAGGGTTTTCCAGCAGGGCGAAGATGCTCGGCAGAGCTTCCTCCGCCGCCCGGCGTCCGGCACGGATGTAGCGGTCGAAGTTCTCAAAATCGAACCACGTGCTTTCGCAAAAGAAGGGGTGGATGACGATGTCCGCCTTGCGGCTTTCCTTTTCCGCGAGCCCGAGTTGAGAGCACATGAGTGCGCGGCGGAACGTGTCCATCACGTTGCCATAGGCCAGCAGATTGACCGGGCGCAGCACCGCATTGAGACAGCGGGTGAAGAGACCCGGCGTTTTGGGCGGGATGAGCGCGGTGTCCTTGCAATGCAGGACATCCTGTGAACTGGGCAGGACATTGACGGCGATCACCGCGTCCAGCTCGAAGCGTTCGCGCAGCAGGCTGACCGGCAGAGGCTCTGCGGCACCGCCATCCGTGAAACGCTGCCCGTTGATGTGAACCGGTGCGCAGACACCGGGAATGGCCGCGCTGGCATGGACGGCGGCGCCCAGCGGGCCACTGTCGAAAATGTGAGGGGCCATGGTGTCCAGGTCGGTGGCCACGACCAGCAGCGGCTTGTCCAATTGCTCAAAGGTGCGGGCACCGATGGAGCGTTCCAGATGACGGCGAATCTTGTTGCCTCGGATCAGGCCGCTGGTGGGCGGAAACACCGGGTCCATCAGCCGCAACAGAGTGCGGCGGTCTTTGATCTCTTTGGCCAGTTCTTCCAGTTCGGCAGGGCCGAACCCGGCGGCATGGAGGGCGCCGACATAGGCCCCCATGCTGGTGCCTGCGACGGCGGCGATGGGGATGTGGTTGGACTCCAGCACCTGCAGTACGCCTACATGGGCCAGCCCGCGTGCTCCACCTCCGGAAAGGGCCAGGCCGATGCGTGGCGTGCCCGGGGCGGCTGTCAGGGCTGAACCTCCTCCTGCACCCGGATCTTCGGCTGTCCGCATCCATCCGGGGGGAGATGGATTCAAGTTGGGGTTCATTGGGATTTAACCTCCTTCCTTGCTGATTTGGACGGGTCTCCTTGCTGAACTGTTCAACTTGTTGCGTCACATTTACCTTGCTGGAAAAGGCATCCTTCCTTTGCCAACCGGCGTATGTTGCGCCAACTCCCTGCATGCTTGAACTGCGCTCCATCCAAGACCTTTGCCGGCTGCCCGGCCCCGTGTCCCTGGCCATCGGTGTCTTTGACGGTTTGCACCTCGGACACCAGGAAGTGATCCGCGCAGCGCAGGAGCACGCGGCCCAGCATCATGGTCAGGCCATTGTCATGAGCTTTGACCCGCACCCGCTGAGTATCTTGCGGCCCGAGGCCCTGCCCAAGAGGCTCTGCAGCGAAAATCATCGCGCAAATCTGCTGAATGAAATGGGCGTTGCCGGGACATTGCTGTGTCCCTTCACCCGCGAAGTCGCGGAAACCTCCGCTGAGGATTTTGTCACATCATTGGTTCGCGCTTGCCGCCCTCTGGGCTGTATCTCGGTGGGTTACACCTGGACCTTTGGGCGCAACCGGGGGGGCAACATCCATTCCCTCATGGACCTCGGTCAGAAGTTCGACTTTGCCGTTTATGGGGTGCCGCCGATCCGCCTGGACGGTGAAGTGGTCAGCAGCACGCTGATCCGTGATGCCGTGGCCACTGGCAATCTGGAGCGTGCGGCAGCCATGCTGGGTCGGCCCTTTTCTCTGTACGGTCAGGTGGGGCAGGGCAGGCAACTGGCCCGCAAACTTGGTTTTCCCACCGCGAACATCCGGCCGGAGGCAGAGATTTTGCCACCCTACGGCGTCTATCTGGTTCAAGCCTGGGTGGAGGGCGAATGGAAGCCGGGCATTGCCAACCTGGGCGTGCGTCCCACCGTGGAAACTGGAACTGTGTCTCCGGCCCTGGAGGTGCATCTTTTTGACTGGCAGGGCGTTCTCTATGGCCTGGAAACTGAAGTCAGGCTGGAGGCCTTTGTCCGGCCCGAGAAAAAGTTTGAGGGCATCGAAGCCCTGCAGGCCCAGATTCAGGAAGACGTCCGGCAGGCCCGCTCAATTTTGGCCGGCCGCCGCTGAGGATTTTCGCTGGCCAGCCAGAGTGGTGACGATGGGCCGGTGGTCACTGGCCTTGTAGAAGTCCTTGTCGGTGTGGATGTAGGACTTGCGCGAATCCAGCCAGGGCCGCAAGGCGCGGCTGGCAAACAGATAGTCCAGCCTGCCATAGACGTCCGCCGCATCCCAAAAGTGGGTCCATACGAGTCCGTGACTGTCGCGCAAAAACAGGTCAGACATGTAGCCTGGGCTTGCCCGGGGACCGATGATCTCGCTGATGGCAGGCTCATTGCGGTGCTCGTTGAAATCACCGTAGCAAAGGACTTTTGCTTCCGCGTCTGCCGCGAAGATTTTATCCAGGTGCCCACGCAGCAGATGAGCTTCATTGCGCCGCATCAAAGCTTCATCCGCTTCCGGGATCGGGCGTTTGGACTTGAGATGAACACCCACAAAACGGATCTGGCAATCCGGGCGGACATCGACCGCTACGTCGAGGATGCCGCGTTGCATGCCGAAGGTGGTCTCGCCAATCTGATACTCGAGCAGCGACTGGGAATGCCGGGAGACGATGGGAAATCGTGAAAGCAGGCCGAGACTGCGAGTGGCATCCACGCCTTTGGAATGTTCCAGATGCGGCAGATCAATGCCCGCTTGCTTGAGCCGCGACTGCAGTTCTTTCAAATCGTCCAGGGAACCGATTTCACAAACTCCGAGAATGTCCGGGCGGATTTCCGTGAGGGTGGAGATGACTTTGGCCTTCTCCTTTTCCGGTTTGGGCTGGGGCGGGGCCTCTGCTGCGTCTCCAGGTCGCGGGCTGAGCAACCAGTTTTTCAGATTGTAAGAGCAGAAAACGACAGGCCCATCGGCCTCCGCCCCCCAGAGCGGCGGATTGAGGGCGAGCAGGAGGCAAAAGAAAACGGCGGGAAGAAATTCCCGCCGTCTGCAAAAAGTCGCAATGTTGTCCATCGCGCGGCTTGTAAAAAGGATCAGATGTCCTTGTTGGTGCTGCTCACCGGTTGGCGCTTCTCAGGGGTCTGAGGGATGGTGGGGCGTTCTGCCTCGTCCTGGGCGCGGGTCAGTTCGTGCTCGAATTCGTCACGTGCCTTTTTGAATTCACCCATGCTCTTGCCCAGGCTGCGGGCAAAGGTTGGGAGCTTTTTGGCGCCAAAGAGCACCAGCACCAAAATGGCGATGATGATCAGCTCGGGGGTCCCGAGCGGGCCGAGAGCGAGGAAAAGGGATGAAGTAGTCATGGCTGGGGGATAGTTACGGTCAAAAACGAAACGGCGCAAGCCGACCTTTCCATAGGGTCAGCCCCAAATTGAACAGACCATTTGGGGGAAAGTCTGTTCAGGAGTTGTCATCGGCCTTTCTGTGGGCTTTATTTCAAATCCGCTCAAAAAACATCTTTTTGCCCCTTTATCCCGCTGATGATCTCCGTCCAAGACCTCACCAAGCAATATGCAGGACGGATTGCGGTGGATCGCCTGTCATTCGAGGTCCAACCAGGGGAGATTGTCGGTTTCCTGGGGCCTAATGGTGCCGGAAAATCCACAACGATGCGGGTGCTTACCGGGTACATGCCCCCTTCTTCGGGGCAGGTGAAGGTGAACGGTTTTGACGTGTTTCGCCAGTCCCTGGAAGTGCGCCGCTCGGTCGGCTACATGCCGGAGATGGCCCCCCTCTACACCGAGATGAAGGTGAAGGAGTATCTTCGGTTCCGCGGCGAGCTGAAAGGGCTGCGTGGGCGGGACATGCGCCGCCGGGTGGGGGAAGTAATGGATCTTTGCTCCGTGGCGGACGTCCGCCGGCGGCTGATTGGAAACCTTTCCAAAGGTTACCGCCAGCGCGTGGCCCTGGCGGATGCTCTGCTGCACGAGCCGCCCCTTTTGGTGCTGGACGAGCCTACCAGCGGACTGGACCCTGTTCAGATCCGTCAGGTGCGCGAGCTGCTTTCCAGCCTGCGGCCGAAGCACACCATCCTGCTTTCCACCCACATCCTTCAGGAGGTGGAACAGATTTGCGACCGGGTCCTCATGATTCACCATGGCCGGTTGCTGGCTTATGACACGCCTCTGAACCTCACCCGCAAACTGCGCACCCTGACGCAGGTGTTTGTCGAGGTGGACGGGGAAGGGGACGTGATGGCGGCCCTGGAATCCCTGCCCCCAGTGCGGAAAATCGCCGAGGAAGGGAAGGACGGGCCCTGGACCCGCTATGTGCTCCGGGTGGAACCGGGAAGTGATGTGCGGGAGGCCGTGATGCAACTGGCCGCCGAGAAAAAATGGAAGCTGCGGGAACTGCACCGCGAACTGCCGACGCTTGAGGATGTTTTTGTCGAGCTCGCCGCCTCCGAGCCTGTGAAATCCTGAGCTTATAAAAGGACACGATGAGAACTTTCTGGGTGCTGCTGAAAAAGGAACTGCGGGCGTTTTTTGTCTCGCCCATGGCCTACATTGTGTTGGCCTTGATCATGGTGCTGAACGGCTTCTGCCTGAGGGCGGCCCTTTCCTTGCTGGAGAGCGCCCCGAGCGAGGGTTCCATCGTCACCTGGACCTTTGATGCCATCTGGTTCTGGCTGTCCTATTTCTTCGTGTTCCCCCTGCTGACCATGCGGCTTTTTGCCGAGGAAAAGAAGATGGGAACCTTTGAGACCCTGTTCACCGCTCCCGTGCGGGCCTGGCAGGTCGTTTGGGCAAAATACATCGCCGCCGTGGTCATCTACTGTGTGCTCTGGGTGCCGAGCTACCTGAACTTCATGCTGCTGGACTGGATCAGCGTGGGGCAGATAGAGGTGCCTGTGGGGCCGCTGAAGGGCAGCTATCTTATTCTTTTTGTCATGGGCCTCTTCAACCTGGCCCTGGGCTGTCTGGCCTCCGCCCTGACTTCCAACCAGATCATTGCCGCCATCATGTCCTTCACCGGCAGCCTGCTGCATTTCCTGGTGGGGCTGTTCATCAGTGTGGTGGGGCGGCAGGTGTCCGAGACGTTTGTGGACATCACCAACTATTTTGCCAGCCGCGAACACATCCGCACTTTTACCAGCGGTTTGATCGACTCGCGCCCCCTGGTTTACTACACCAGTCTGGCCCTGCTGTTTCTGGCGCTGACCCATCAGGTGGTCGAATTCCGCCGCTGGAGATCCTGATCTCCTCCTCACTTTCGCCCCCCATTTGCCACGATGTCCGAGCCCAAGCCAGACTCTCCAAAGCCGCCCGCCTCCATCCCAAAACGCTGGGGCATCGGCCTGAACGTCCTGGTGCAGGTCATCCTCGTACTGGCGATTTTCTTTGGCATCAACCGCCTGAGCTACCGCTACCACATGCGGTGGGACTTGAGCCCGCAGCAGAGCTACACGCTCAGCTCCGCCTCGATGAACTATCTGGGAAAGCTCTCCAAGGACATCTTTATCGCCAACGTGTTCGCCCGTGATTCCAAGGTGTTTCCTGACGTGCAGGCGCTGTTGGAAGAATACCGGATCAATGGCCGCGGGCGGATCAAGCTTCGCTCCATTGATCCGCTTCGTGACATCAGCCGCGCGGAGGAACTGAAGGCGGAAACCGGGCTGGCTCTGGATCAGAACGGTATCGTGGTTCGCGTCGGCAACCGCACCCGTTTCATCCGCGAGGAGGAAATGGTGATCCGTGATACAGGCACCGAGGCTGCCCGGCCCATCAAGGAGTTTCGCGGTGAAGACGCGGTGACTTCCGCCATCATCAATCTCGTTGAAGGCGGTCAGCGCAAATTCTACCTTGTTGTCGGCAAAGGAACCCGCACGGAGGCTGCTCTCACGGATGCCATGGCCGCTTTGGGAGAGCTGGGCCGTCAGCAGAATTTCCAGTTGCTGCCTCTGAATATGGCCGAGGTGAACCGCTTTCCGGAAGATGCGGACGGTGTGTTGCTCGTGGGCATCCGTTATGATTTTTCGGAGCGTGAAATTTCCATGCTCAAGGCCTATTGGGAAGGCAAGCGGGCTGGTTTGCTGGTGATGCTGGACCCGGCCGGAGAAACCCCGCGGCTCGACGCCTTCCTTGGTCTCAATGGTGTGACACCCCGTGAGGATCGTGTGCTGTATGCTGAAAGCACGGGGGCAGGTACCCGCAAGGAGTTCGCTGTACAGGCGATCTTTGACAACGAGTCGTCCATCACTGTGCCGCTGGCTTCCTCCACCATCACCTTGCCCGGGCAGTCGCAGTCCCTGGAGGTGCGTTTTTCCGACGAGTATCTGCAAAACCAGAACATCTCCGTGCACCCTCTCATCGGGGCCACGGAGCGTTATTGGGGCGAAAAAAACTACCTCGAAGAATTGCCTGTGGTGGATGATGAGGACACCCGTCAGCCTATCTATCTGGCCGCTTCTGTGGAGCGCGGCAGCGTGGCGGATGCCCGCCTTCGGGTGGACAGCTGCCGCATGGTGGTGGTCGGCAATGCCTCCATGCTGGACAAGAAATCCGCTCTTGCGGTGAACCGTGACTTTGTTGCCAGCAGCTTGAACTGGATCATTAACCGCGAAAAGCTGAGCGGTATCACCCCGAAGGCCAAACACAGCTACCGCATCCAGCTGACTCCCCGGCAAAACGAACTCATCTTCTGGATCACCACCATTGCCATGCCCGGCCTGGTGTTGGGGCTTGGCCTGATGGTGTGGGCCTCCCGCCGCGCAGCCTGACCTTATTTTACCGCCATGCATCCGCGCACTACGGCCCTTCTTTTGCTTCTCGTTGTCGCCCTCGGTGCGGTCATCCTGGGTGTCGAACGCTATCTGCCTTCCACCCGCGAACTGCGCGAGATGAAGCGCGGCCCCATCAAGTTCAAGCAGACGGAAGTGACCCAGTTTGAGATTGATTCCAGCGGCGGAGACGGTGTCACGCTGGCGCGGGAAGACAAAACCTGGTGGGTGCGCCGCCCGTTCAATGACCATGCCGATCCGGACAAAGCGGGGAAGCTTTTTGCAGAGCTGCAGGCCATCGGCTGGATCGAACGCGTGCATCGCGAGGATTTTGAAGACGAAGGCTGGACGAAGACGGCCCTGGAGCAGCCGCGTCACAAACTGCGCCTCATGGAGGGCAGGGACGTCGTGCTGGAACTCTGGGTGGGCGCTCCTTCCGCCATTGAAGGCAGTCACTACGTGGCGGTGAAAAAATCCGAGGAAAGCGATGAAACGGCCTACTATGTGGCCA
>DASWXG010000841.1:0-4078 GCA_036405615.1 Prosthecobacter sp.
GGCCAGCCCAAGGCAGGAACCCACCACGCTGAGCGTGAACAGCTCGCGGTTGCGGGTGCGGGTGACGGCATTGAGCAGGGCCGGGATGAGCCAACGTGCGGCGACACCGGCGACCAGAACAAAGAGCCCGCCCCGGCCTAACAATGAAGTGATGCGCTGGCCCATGGTCTGGTCATCGCCCGGCTCATGGATCAGCAGCGGCAGCACCAGGAAGAAGGCGATGATGAAGAGATCCTGAAAGATGGCCACGGCCAGGGACATGCGGGCACCGGGGCTGGACTCCAGACCGAGATCCTGGAAACTTTTCAGGCTGACGGCGGTCGAACTCATTGCAGCAGCCACGGCAAGCAGGATGGAACCGGTCACTGAGATGCCGGAGAGCGAGGCGGCCAGCCCGCCCAGCAGAGCGCACAACCCCATCTGCCAGCCACCGCCGACGAACGCCAGCCTGCGCACGTACTTGAGGTCGCTGAGGGAGAACTCCATGCCCAGGGTGAACATGAGCAACATCACCCCAAACTCGGACATCTGGCCGATGCTTGCCTGGGAGGCACCGCCACCCAGGAGGTCCAGCACACCGCTGTTGGCGACAATGATGCCGCAGATGAAATACCCGGCCAGCAAGGACTGCTGCAGCCGCAGGAGCAGCAGCGACACGATCAACACCGTGGTGAGCATCACCGCCAGCAGCGTGAACAGCGGAGGCAGGTGGCTGGCGGCGGCAAGAATGACAGACTGGCTGAAAGGCATGGCCAGTCATGGAGACAAGCGGGGGCCTGCTCAAGCGGGAATCCTACGGATGCCGAAAAAAGATGGCTTAGAGCTTGGGGGGAGCAGGTTTGACAGGAGCTTGCTGGCCGCTGACCACACCACGAACTTTCATGGGGCGTTTGAAGACCCGGTCGCCGCAGACGATATACAATTCGGACAGATCTTTGCCTGCAAAGCAGATTTCGTTGGCCGACCCCGGTGTTGGGATCACAAAATTGACCCTGCCTGCCTGATCAAAGACCTGAACACCAAGAGAAGTCGCCACGTAGAGGCGGCCATCGGTGTCCACACACATAGCTGCGGGTTCTTCCAGTCCGGGAGCCCACGGCACTGTTTCCAAATGATCGAACGGCTGGCCATAGGCAAAGGGGCGGGCACCTGGCTGAAGCTGGAAACATTGCACTGTCTTGTGGTCTCCTACATACAGGAGAGTCTGGTCTGGAGACAGGCAGATGGCGTGAGACGAACTGCCAAGAACTTCTGACTGAAGTTCCTGCCCATGCAGGTAGGCATACTCGCCAGATGGAGTGACCCGGCCTACCAACGCATCTCCGCGATCACTGAAGAAGATCTGTCCGCTGCTGTTGCTGCAGAACCCTTTGGGGTTCGGGAAGGCCGGTCCGATGTCTGGATCTTTGTCATCAAAGGAGATTTCTCGCAATACTTGGCCTGCCGCGCTGACATGCACAATTTTGGGGACAGCTCCCTGAGACCTTGGGCCGATAAAGACGCGCAGATCTCCATCAGGACCCGCCGTGAAGGTTTCAATGCCGGTGAGAGGAACTTGAACATCTTGAGCTTTTCCCGAGGGATCAAGCCGGGTGAATGCGGTGAAATCATTGGTCGAAGCATCTTTTTTGATCCCATAAACACTGCCGTCCGCCATGGCTGCCATACGTGGAGTTTGGAAAGAAACTCCCTCCTGTGTCCAGCCGCCCTCCGCCAGCACTTCATAGCCCTTCCATTTGGACTCGCCGTTGGCATTGGCTTTGATGGCCATGTCTGTCTGCCAGCCGCGCCAGAGCCAGCGCATGGCGTCCGGAAAAACCTGGCTGGCATGCTTTTGGTTATGCCCGCCTTCGCCCCAGGCGTGGTTCACGTCATAACCGGCCCAGGCGAGGCTGCGCTCCATCATCTGGTTGGCCATCCACCAGTCGCCGCAGTACAGGTTGTTGTCCTGCGTTCCGCTTTGCAGAAAGACCCGCAGCGGTTTGGGTTCCATTTTGCGCAGCAGCACAGGGAAGCGGTCCGCGCCATGGATGCCCACGTACGTGCCTACTCCGGTGAAGACACGGCGGAAACGGTCTGGCCGGTGCCAGGCGGCCACAAAGGCGCAGATGCCGCCGCTGCTGTTGCCTGAGATGGCGGCATGGTCGCCATTTGTGCTCAGCTTGAAGCGGTGCTTTTTCTCAATGGCGGGCAGAAACTCCTCGATCAAGAACCGGCTGTAGTCATCTGTGACGCTGTCATACTCATGACTGCGGTTGAAACGGGGCAGGGCGTTTTCATGGGCGGCCGGGACCACGCCGGGCCTGATGAAAATGCCGATCAGCGGCGGGATGTCCTTTTTCGCAATCAGGTTGTCAAAGACGACAGGGGCCTGATAGACGACGCCGTCCTGAAAGACCATGAAGGGAGCGGGCTGTTCGCCATTTTTGGCGAAGCCGTCGGGAAGATAAATTTGGTATTCCCGCTCGGTTCCCGGGAAGACGCTTCGTTCTCCCGCAATGTATTTGTCTTTGATGATTGTGCCTTTGGCCACACCGGCCTGGGGTTTGGAATCTTCCGTGAGAGGGAATTCGGGTTCGGCTGCAACAAGGCAGCCGCAGAGCAGGAGGAGAAGGGCTGGAAGCAGCTTCATGCGCGGAAAATAGGAATGGGAAACGGATGCTGCGCTGCATTTCTGCCAGCAAACGCGGGGTTATGCTGTTTGGGCATCATAGTGATACTAGTTTATCATCGGTGTGACGGGATTATTGCATTGCAGCATCACTCTGATGCGTGATTTGCATCGCAGAAGCGTTGATTCTAAACGTAACGTTTTTCGAAAGCACCCCCTCTTTTGCAGAGCTGCCCTGGCATGAATTCTAATTATGACGTCTTGATCATCGGTGGAGGCCCCGCCGGTTCCAGCACCGCCACCATCCTTGCGGAGCACGGCCACCGGGTCCTGGTGATCGAGCGGGAAAAATTTCCCCGCTATCATGTCGGCGAGTCGCTCATTCCTTTCACCTTCGGTCCTCTGGAGCGGCTGGGCATGATCCCGAAAA
Organism: Prosthecobacter sp.; assembly: GCA_036405615.1. Lineage (GTDB taxonomy): Bacteria > Verrucomicrobiota > Verrucomicrobiia > Verrucomicrobiales > Verrucomicrobiaceae > Prosthecobacter. The sequence goes on from DASWXG010000841.1 coordinate 3,042, forward strand.
TGAAGAAGAGCCACTTCATGAAGAAGTACAGCGTCAGCTTTGTGCAGCCGGACGGACGGCGCTCGCAGCCCTTCTACTTCTACACCCGTTACGACAAGGAAACCATCGCCCAGACCTGGCAGGTGCTGCGTTCGGAGTTTGACGAGATGCTGCTGAACAATGCGCGTGAGCGCGGAGCCCATGTGCGCGAGGAGACGACCGTCACCAAGCTGCTGAAAAATGACAGCGGGCATGTCATCGGCGTGGAAGTGAAAAACAAGCACGGCAGCGTGGAGCAACTGCATGCGCGCATGGTCATTGACGCCTCTGGCAAAGAAGCCTTTGCCTCGAACCGCCAGGGCTGGCGCGTTGGCGATCCTTACCTGAACAAGGTGGCCATCTGGACGTACTATAAGGGCTCCAAGCGGGCAGCAGACATTGATGAAGGGGCGACCACCATCGCCTTTGTCCCTGACAAGGGCTGGTTCTGGCACATTCCCCAGCATGGTGACATGGTGAGCGTTGGCATTGTGGCCGAAGGCAAGTATCTGACCCGTGAGGGGGTGAAAGATCCCGAGACCATGTTCAAGCGCGAGATCGAGCAGAACCAGTGGATCAAGGACCACCTTTCCACCGGGGAATGCACCGGTGAATACTGGCTGACCAGCGAGTATTCCCGCCATTCTAAATACTGCGCCGCACCCGGCCTGCTGCTGGTGGGGGATGCCTTTGCTTTCCTCGACCCCGTTTTCAGCAGCGGAGTCATGCTGGCCTTGAAGAGCGGTGTGCTGGCGGGAGATGCCGTGCACCAGGCTTTGAAGGACAATGATCTGTCCCCTGAACGCTTCGCCGGATACAGCCACCAGATCCGTGAAGGGGTGGAGAACATGCGCAAGCTGGTCTACGCCTTCTATGATCCTGACTTCTCCTTCAAGGATGTGGTGATGAAATATCCCGAAGCTGCAGCGGAACTGACAGACTGTCTTTCCGGTGATCTTAACAAGGACTACACGCCTCTCTGGAACCGCATCCGGGAGTTTGTAGACCTGCCGGATGAT
>DASWXG010000842.1:0-2392 GCA_036405615.1 Prosthecobacter sp.
GGTGCTGCTCGTCCGTCTGAGGACATTGCTGCAAAAGTCAGCGTTGGAGGATACCATCATCACCGGGCACGAGGATTCCTTCCGCGAGGTACATCTGCTGGCCATTGATGACAGCCCCATTTTCCTGGAGCGGTTGGTGCATGAGCTTTCCGGGGAGGGTTACAAGCTGGAAACCCGGACTGATGCCGAAGCGGGTTTGCAGCGTCTGCGCGAGGGGAATTTTGACGGCGTCATCATCGATCTTGTGATGCCCAAGATTGATGGCTTCGAGGTCTGCAGGCAGGTAAATGACCTTCGGCGCAACGCCCAGTTTCCGCTCATTTCCATCCTTCTCACAGGCGCGGAATCCAATGAAAACCTGGCGAAAGCACTGGATGCTGGTGCCGATGACTTCGTGGGCAAGTCTAACGACTTTTCCATCTTGAAAGGCCGCATCCGCGCCCTCCTCCGGCGGAAGTTTTTTGCGGAGGAAAACACGCGTATCCTTCAGGAACTGAAGGCCAAGGAGATGGAAGCCCTGCGCGAACGTGCCGCCAAGGAGGTGGCCGAAGCCCGCGCAGCCCTGGTGGAAGAATTGCAGGCCCGTACGGAAGAACTGAACCGTTCCCGTGAAGAACTCCGCCAGGCCAATGCTGCCAAGGACCAGTTCCTGGCCATGCTGAGCCACGAACTCCGCACCCCCTTGACGCCGGTGCTCGCGGTGGTGGATGACCGGGGTGACGACCTCTCTCTGCCGGATGACATCCGCCGCGATTTTCAGATGATCGGGCGCAATGTCCGGCTGGAGACGCATCTCATCAATGATCTGCTGGACCTGACCCGCATTACCCAAGGCAAACTTGAGGTCAACCACCAGCCTGCGGATCTTCTGCGAATCGTCCGGGAAGTGGTGGAGATGTGCAGCGCCAGCCAGCGTCCGCAGGCCGGCATTCATATGCAAGCCGATGCCGCCGAAGCGGTCGTGACGGGCGATGCTGTGCGTCTCACCCAGGTGGTCTGGAACCTTCTGCAAAACGCCATCAAGTTTACTCCCGCCACCGGGCGGATTGATCTTAAGCTCAGCTTGGTAAACCACCAAAATTCAGCCTCGGTTCAGCTTGAGGTCATCGACAACGGCATCGGCATCAAGCCTGAAATGCTGGGCCGGATCTTTGATGCCTTCCAGCAGGAGAGCCGGCTCACCACCCGCCTGTATGGCGGTCTGGGCCTGGGGCTGGCCATCAGCCAGGCCATCGTCAGTCTTCATCACGGGAAACTCACGGCCGAAAGCGCCGGCCAGGATTGCGGCGCGACTTTCCGGCTGACCCTGCCCTTGGCCAAACAGGCCGGTTCCTCGGTCTCATTGCCTGGCGCTGAGCGGGCGGCGCAGACGGGTGAGGTGGTCCCTGAGCCCGTGATGCTGCAGCCGTCCCGCAGCATCTTGCTGGTGGAAGACCACGCCGACACACGCGAGGCCCTTGCCCGGCTTCTCCGTCGCCGCGGGCACGAGGTGCATGTGGCTGGCAATGTCGCCGAGGCAGCCTCAGCGGTCACGACCTTGTCCGCCCTGGATGTTTTGGTCACAGACTTCGGACTCCCGGACGGCAGCGGCTTTGACGTGCTGAAGGCAGTGGCCTCCGGTCACCCCGGTGTGCATGCCATTGTGTTCAGCGGTTTCGGCATGGAGGAAGACATCCGCAAATCCCATGCTGCAGGTTTTGCTCATCATCTCACCAAGCCGGTGGAGTTCTCCAAACTGGAAGAGGCCATTGCCAGAGCCGGAACACCGTAGCCGGCAGGACTCAGAGCACCGGGATGAACAGCCGGGCGAATCCGTTTCGAAGGCGGATGCCTAAGGGCTGATTGTCCAAAGAGGCTTCGGTGAGTTCAATACACTCCCTCTTCCGCTCTTCAAAGATGCGCATGAGGTTGCGGGTGAGCGCAGGGGAGTGGCAGGCCAGGTTGAACTCAAAGTTAAGCCGGAGGCTGCGCGGATCCCAGTTGGTGGAGCCCAGGCAGCTCCAGGCATCGTCAATGATCAGCAGCTTCGAATGGTCGAACGGAGCGGGGGATTCAAAGATGCGGCAGCCTGCGTGAAGCAGATCCGGGTAGAGGGTTTGCGCCGCCCAGGCAACGAGAGGGATGTTGTTCTTGGCCGGGGTGATGATGGTGACCTCGACACCTCGTGTGGCGCAAAGGTTGAGGGCAGCCAGAAGGATGGCGGTGGGCAGAAAATACGGGGTCATGATGCACACCCGCGTGTGGGCGGCGTTCAAGGCGGCGAACAAAGCCACAGGCATCACTTCCAGATCCTCATCCGGCCCGTCCACTATGCCCAGGCTGTGGGTGTTGCCCTGAGGTGGGATGGACGGAAACCACACCGGCCCGTCCAGCACCTCGCCGGAACAAAACA
>DASWXG010000843.1:0-2752 GCA_036405615.1 Prosthecobacter sp.
CAGTTTCCAGGCTTCCTCCTCTTCGCCCAGCCGCAGCAGGTCGTGGCACAGTTGCACCTTGGCCGGGAGAAACCCAGAATCCATCTTCAAAGCCTGGCGCTGGTGCTGGGAACCCTCGGCAAAGCGGTAGGCCCGGGATATCACCCGGCCGATGATGTGATCCACCTCGGGATTTTCCGTCCAGCGCTGCAGCCCTTGTTCGCGGAAGGCGTTGATCTTGGCGGGTTCAGCGGCGCTGAGGATGCCCACGGCTGCACGCAGAGCCCAGGCTTGAGGCGAGTTTTCCTGCCGGTCCAGCACCTTCTGGATGGCAGCCTCCGCCTCCAGGAATTTTTCGGCGCCGATGAGAAGTTCTGCCCTCATCAGGTGAGCTTCCGCCAGTGAGGGGTTGATCTCCAAAGCCCGTGTCAGGTTTTCCGTCTGCTTTTCGCGATCACTGGTGGAAAATGTCCGGGCAAGTCCGGCCCGGAGCCTGGCGGTTTCACCGTGAAGTTTTAACCCTTCGCGAAAAACCTCGGCCGCGCGGGCGGCATCATCTTTTTCCAATGCCAGCAAACCCTCGGCCAGATAGGCTGCTTCCAGTTTCGGATCTTTCTGGCGGGCCACGGCGAAATACTGGGAGATGACTTTTTTGGCATCCGCTCCCAGCGCCAGCGCTGCCTGGCCCAGAGCTACCCATTCCTGGGCAGTGCGCTCATTTGCGGTTTTGGTTTTGGCCGCCTTGTTCACGTCAGCAAGCGCCTGTTGGGCGATGTCCTGACGTCCGAGCCGCAAGGCGTTTTCATGTTGCAGCAGCAGCAGTTCCAGATGGCCGGGGAAGGTTTTGACCGCCAGTTCTGCCTCGTCCCGGGCGGTCACTTCCTGGCCTTGCTCCATCAGCGCGTAAAGGCGCATCAGCCGCCATTCCGGAGCCTTCATGCCGCGTTGGATGGCGGCTTCGCAGATGCGGGCACAGAGTTCATATTCCCCTTTGGCCAGAATGGCGGCCACCGGGCCCAGATTGCGGTCTTCAAAGACCCGCTCCACATCCAGTTCCTGCGCAGGGACCGGGCTCTGAATGGCCAGGAGGAGGGCACAGCCCACGGGATACAAGAGGCGGGTGCAGCGGTTCATGGCAGATGAAGAACTCAGCAGGGAACGTGCGTGGCGGCGGCCTTCCTGCGGAAAAGCTTCGCAGCAGACGGACACAAGGCATCCCAGTTCACAAAACCGGCCGGGATTTGGCAATGAAATTCCGCCCCCTTTTCAGGAAGCAAAGGGCGGTTTCCGGGCATCAGGCACCCGTTCCACCCACCGGCGGAGCCAGGGAACAATCAGCACACTGCCGATGATGATGGACGCCCCTGCATAGAAACCGCCGCTCATGTGTTCTTGAGAACCAAAGATGACCACGGCGAGGATGATGCCATAGACGGGCTCCAGGTTGTAAATCACGTTCACGGTGAAAACCGACATCCGGCGCAGGACAAACATGTAACCTGCATAGGCGCCCACGGTGCAGAGAAGGGAAAGCACCAGCAGCCAGCCGAGATCCTCCGCTCGCGGGGTCGCTAGAACACCGGGGAAGGTGACCGCCCAGCCTCCAAGGGCCGCAGCCAGGGCTCCCAGCATCTGGTAACAGCCCATAGGCGCATAGTGCCAGCGGGCGACCTGCTGTTTGGTGAAAACCGCGTAGATGGCGGCCAGCAATGCGGACACAATCCCCACAGTGAAGCCCAGCCAGTAGCGCAGTTCCACCTCATAGATCATCCACACAGCGGCTACGATGACCACCCCCACCAGGAGTTCCAGCGGCCGCCACCGGCGGGTGCCATCCACATAGGGTTCGATAAGCGTGCACCAAAGCATGGCCGTAGGCAGTGCGGCGAGGCTGACACTGGCTGTGGCCAGCCGGGCCGAGGCGAAGAACAGCATCCAGTGCAGGCCCAGCACCGCACCCACGCCCACCATTTTTAGAATGTCACCTCGTGCGAGACGGAGGCTGCGGTGCTGCCACCGGGCCAGCAGCGCAAATCCGGCCGCCGCCAGGGCCGTGCGCCAGAGCACCACCTCGACAGGCGGCAACTGGATCAGCTTTCCCAGAATGGCTGTAAAGCCCCAGCCCAGGACGACCAGATGCAGAAGCAAATAGTCGCGCACGGCCGGAGGCATGAGGAGCGGGCGGTGGATCAGGCCACGCAGGCCTTCAGTTCATCCATGGCTGCCTTCATGTCCGGCGGGCCAAAGGAGGAGGTCCCGCACACAAACAGATTGGCTCCATGCTTTTTGGCAATCGGAGCCGTGCTGGGGTAGATGCCACCGTCCACTTCCAGGTGAAACTTCAGACCGTGGGCATCGCGATAGTCCCGCGCTGCCGACAGTTTCGGCATGGTTTCCCGCTCCATGAAAGGCTGGCCGCCAAAGCCCGGTACCACCGTCATCACCAGCAGCAGGTCGATGTCGTTGATGTAGGGCAGCGCTGCCTCAAACGGGGTGTCCGGATGAAGGGCGATGCCTGCGTGTTTGCCGGCTGCGCGAATGCGGCGCAGCGTCTCTGTCACCGAGGTATCGTAGCGGGCTTCCACGTGGATGGTGATGTTGTCAGCCCCGGCGTTCAGGAAGCGTTCCAGGTAATGGTCCGGACGATGGATCATGAGATGCACGTCCAGGTACATGCCAGTGTTTTTACGCACGGTGTGCACCATCTGCGGACCAAAGGAAATGTTGTCCACAAAGGACCCGTCCATGACGTCCAGGTGCAGCCATTCCGCGC
>DASWXG010000844.1:0-7270 GCA_036405615.1 Prosthecobacter sp.
ACGCGCTGCTGCGCGCGATCTACAGCCGCCGCCAGCTTTTGGAGGTGATGGTGGAATTCTGGAGCGACCACCTGAACATCGACCTGGAAAAAGGCGACTGCATCTACCTGAAACCGAGCGATGACCGGAACGTCATCCGCAAGCATGCCCTCGGCCGCTTTCAGGATCTCATCCGCGCCTCGGCAACCTCCCCGGCAATGCTGGTCTACCTGGACGGCCAGACCAACAAAGTGAGACCCGGCACAGGGGACCGGCCTAACGAAAACTATGCCCGTGAACTGCTGGAGCTGCACACTCTGGGTGTGCACGGCGGTTACACCCAGGAAGATGTTAGAGAAGCCGCCCGCTGCCTCAGCGGCTGGACCTTTGATTCCAAAAGGGTTTTTGCCCTCAACCAGAACGAATCTTATTTCAGACCTGACTGGCATGATGATGGGGAGAAGCAAGTGCTCGGCCAGCGCATTCCCGCAGGTGGCGGCGAAAAGGATGTGGACCGGCTCGTTGACATCGTCTGCAACCATCCATCCACGGCGCGCCACATTGCCACCAAACTCTGCCGGCGCCTGGTCAGCCCCACACCGCCTGCCCGGCTGGTGGATGAGGTCAGTGCGGTGTTCTCCCGCAGTGGTGGAGACATCCCCAGCCTGCTTCGCACCATCTTTCTCTCCGAAGAGTTCATGGCCAGCCGGGGACGGCTGTTGAAGCGGCCCTTCAAATTCATGGTGTCGGCTCTGCGCGCGCTGGCTGCGGACACTCATGCTGAAAAACCCATTCTCGAGCCCCTGCAGCGCATGGGGCATGGCCTGTTTCAGTATCCCACACCAGATGGCTACCCCGATGAGGATCTTCCGTGGATGGGGACTCTGATGTGGCGCTGGAACTTCGCACTGGCTCTCGCCAGTGACAAACAGCCGGGCTGCCAGACGGACTTGAAACCACTGTCCGCAGCTCTTTCTCCGGCAGCGCAACAACCTGCGACCACCGCCCATTGGTTTGCTTATCTGACTGGGAGAAAACCGACCCCCGAGGAAGCCGATGCTCTGGGCTCCCCCGGTTCCCCTTCTGCCGAATCTGGCCCGGGCCTCATTCTCGCCAGTCCGGCCTTTCAACGCTGCTGAACGCCATGGCTGCTCTCACCCGCCGATCTCTGCTGTCCAAGCTTGTCCTGAATGCAACTGCAAGCGCCCAGGCCGGGGCTGCCGCCAGCCATACGCTGGTGCATGTCTTTCTGCGTGGCGGGGCTGATACCCTGAACTTCTGGGTACCCTTTGCCGATGACAGCTACTACCGCCTTCGCCCTTCGCTGGCCATTCCGGCTCCTGGTAAATCGGGCAGTTCAGCCATCCGTCTGACCGATCGTTATGGGATGCACCCGGCCATGCAACCTCTGGAAGCGGCGTTCAAAGAAGGACGCTTGGGAGTCGTGCAATCCGTGGGGGTAGACAATACCACCGGGTCTCATTTCGAATGCCAGGACCAGATGGAACATGGCGACTCCATGCACGGTATCGCTGCCGGAGGCGGCTGGCTGGGCCGCTACCTGCGCCTGCGTTCGGGCAAAGAGCCCTCCCCCTTGTCTGCCGTGGCCATCGGCACTGCCCTGCCGGAATCTCTGCGCGGAGCCCCGGCTGCCAGTGTGCTGGAGCATGTAAACGACATCGGCCTGCGAACGCCCCGGAACACCGATGCGGGCAAAATCACCGATGCTCTGGAACGTCTCTACGGTGCAGACACAACGCTGCTTGGAGAACGTGGGACGGACACCCTGGCTCTCTTCCGCAAGCTCTCCTCCCTTCAGCAGCGCAATGATCCGCCTGAAAAGGGAGCCCAATATCCATCCGGTTCCTTCGGCAGCGGCCTTCGTGAAATTGCCCGTCTGGTCAAAGCCCGCTTGGGACTTCAGGTAGCCTGCATCGACCTGGGGGGCTGGGACACGCATTTTTTCCAGGGCAGCAGCACTGGCACCCAGGCCTCCCAGATCCAGATGCTGGCCCAAGGCCTGGCCGCGCTGGAGGCAGACCTGCACGCCCACCATGATTCCTATACCATCATGGTCACCACGGAGTTTGGACGGCGGGTCTATGAAAATGCTTCGCTGGGCACAGATCACGGGCGCGGGTTTGCCCTGATGGCGCTGGGGGCGCGGGTCAAAGGCGGACACATCCTGGGGAAATGGCCCTTGCAGGCTGATGATGACACCAATCTGAACGTCCCCGGTCCCGGAGGTTTGCTGATGGAGACCGACTGCCGTCACATCTTTGCCGAGGTCCTTCGCAGCACGTCCGGTCTCAACGATGAGGAGGCGGCCAAAGTCTTTCCAGGCTTCCAGCCGCAGCCTGTTGGGCTGATGTGACTACCGTTCGCCCATCCAGAGAATGGCGGTGGTGCCCTGACCGATCGCGCCTCTGACGACGACGGCAGTCTGCCGTTCCAGATCACCCACCTGCACCTTGATCAAAATGCGACGGGTGGCGCTGCGCACCGACAGACGGTTGGAGATGCCGAGCGGATCTCCAGGCGCAATACCCAGCATGCCCAGCGCACTGGTGAGGTCTTCCACCGGATCATCATCTGGCGTGTTCAGCAGTCCATCTCTGCCAAGGCGATGACGGCGCAAGGTGTGCGCATTGCGGATGTCCGTACCGGTGACCGCCGCGATGACTTCCGGTTTGGCCTCATTCACATCCAGCTGGCCTGAGGCATAGACACTGAACCATTCGCGCCATTGCGGGTAGGCCTGCTCCACAATCTCCATTCCGCTGACCAGGGCCATCTCCTCAATGGACCTGAAAGGGCGGTTGAAAGGCATGCCTGTGCGGCCATACAGCTTTTTCTCCCCGCCCTGCACGCGGGCGAAGTCATCGCCATCCACCCAGTCTAACAAACGATCAATCAAGATGTTGGCATCCTGGACTTTCATGCCCCAGTAGGTGAAAACACGCCGCAGCGTCTCTTTGTCCTCCTGCTGAAGCAGAACATTCGGATTGAGAAGACCGTCCTCACCAGTCATCTCCACCAGGAAGCGTTCGTCCTCGGCCACCTGGCGGCGCAAAAGAGGGTCATCCGCCTGGATGTCAGGATTCATGGCAATCGCCAGAGCCGCTTCTGAAAGCATTCGCGCCCGGAAAACCTGCCGTTTCACGGCGGCCAGTTCGATATCCTGCATGAGTAGCAGCGAAGTGGCAGCCACCAGACCGATCAGCAAAGCGATGACCCACAGTACTGCCAAGAGCGCGGCTCCGCGCCGGCGGACCGCTTTCTGACCGGGTACTGGGAAAAGTGTTTTCATTCTTACTGCTGCGGCAAAGGCTGGCCTCCGTCCGGATTAGGAGTTTCGGGATTCGGGTTTTCACCCGAGCCATTCCCATTTCCGTTGCCGTTGCCGTTACCATTGCCATTCCCATTGCCGAAATTCTGGATGTTGCCCATGACCGGATTGGGAATCACCGGTGGAACCCAGAAAACCGCGCGGGTTTCAAACCCGTCATCCAGCTTCAAGTTCAGTTCCGCCAGCATGGGGCGGCGCGCCTGCTTCCAGTTGTTTTCCCAGCGGTTGCTGGCGGCATCATAAAAGCGCCATTCGAAACGGCTGACGTTGTCCAGCAGGGGAATGACAGGGTTGTCACGGGAATAACGGACTGTCTGGTTGGAACGGAGAGCCGATGTCTGCCGGTCGTCCAGAACCCGCAAGCCGACTCGCAAATAGCCCCCGGGACGCTCCTCGGCAAAGAGGTCTACGCTGGTATCAGGAGGCAGGGCGGTGCCCGGAGTGAAGGAACTGCCTCCGTTGACAAAATTCAGGCTGGGCAGGTAGGTGCCGCCGCGCGCCTGGACCGCCAGGCGAATTTCGGCTTCGCCCGGCAAGGTGCGGAAGGAACGACGGAGAAAGGCGATGAAGTTTTGCCGGATGACAGAGCGGTCCTGCACCATCGTCATGTCACTGCCAAGTTCCATGGTGCCGTTGGCAATGGCAAAAATGCCTCCCATCAGCAGGACAAAAGCGGAGATCGCGATGAGCATCTCCATCAGCGTAAAGGCTGCACGGCGGACCAGGAAATGGCGGGCAGTCTTCATGGTCAGTTCAGCGGCAGGAAGGCCCCGGCGTAGCGATACGTTTCCGCATTCATTTCAATCGCGCTTCCAGCCTCTTCCCAACGGGCGGTGACCTGGATGCGGTAGGTGTTCTGAAGAAAGCGGCCTTCCTGGTTTTGCAGGTCTTTGACCAGTTGGATCAGGATACGGTAGCCCACACCGTCCGGTCCAGGCTTGATCTGCTCCTCCATCTCGCGGATCTGCGGCACCTTGCCGTATTCATCCAGCAAAGATTCCAGGCTCTGCTCAATCTCCAGGAGACGTTGCGAATCTGAACTGACGATGGCGATCTGGTTCAGCGTGCCGACCAGGGCCAGCGCCGCAATGCTGAAAACTGCCAGCGCCAGCAAGACCTCCAGCAGGGTCATTCCCTGACGGAACCTGCGGGCCAAGCCCGTCTTTCCAGCAGTATGGAGAGAGGGGTTCATGTCAGTCGATCACCGCTCCCGTCAAAGGGTGAAAAGCCATTTCGCGGGAGCCGGCGTCAGACTCAAAGCGGACACGGATGGGTTCGCAGATGCCCTGCTCGCCAAAGAGCCATGACTGCCCTTCAGCCTTGTCCCAACGCTTGCCGCCAAAACGGTGGATGAAGACCTTCATGTTCTCCGGCACATTGTAGCGGGAGCCCCCCGGCAGGCTGGCCCCCAGCACGCCAAAACCTTCCTTGTCGAACGCAATGGTCATGGTGCGACGCTGCAGCACAGCCGCATTGAGAGCAAACTTGGACATCAGCGACAGCCGCTCTGCCGGTTTCTCAAACGGATCCTCTGCGTCGAAAAAAGCAAAACTCGCGAACCCCAGCCCGATGATGAGCATCATGATGCTCATCACCGCCACCAGCTCCAGCAAGGTGAAGCCGGAAACGCGGCAGCGGTGAGGTGCAGGGATTCTCATGGGCGGGTGCCTTTAAGGCCGGGTCCATCAATCGGAGAAGACATCATCATCACCACCTTCTTTCTTGTCCGGCCCCATGGAAAAAATCTCATACGGCTGGCCGCTGTTGCGCTTGGCTGGGCTGCGGTACTGATACCTGGAGCCCCACGGATCGGTGATACCAGCCTCGCTGAGCAAAGTCTTCTTCACACGGGCATTGGCTGGAGGGTTTACCAAATCCTCCAATTTGCCGGGTAATGTGCGGTTCAAGGTCTTGTACTGAACAATCGCCGTCTTGATGGTATTCATGTGGGCTTCCGCAGCCGTGTATTCTGCACCGCCCTGGACGTCCTTAAGGGCCACTGCGCCAATGGCGATGAGCAGGGCAATGATGGCCAGCACCAGCATCATTTCCATCAGCGTGAACGCCTTGCGGACAGGGCTGAAAACCTTGGAAAAACGGCGCTTGGAAGCAGAGGAACGATGGAGGCGTGTATTCATGCGATGGATGAGTCGGACAGTAGCTGTTTGGTGGCGAAAAGAAGGGAAAACGTTCGGGATTAATCCGATGTGTTGAAGGATTTCTTGTTATCCCCGGGTCTTCATGGCGGAGACCGTTTCAAAGATGACGGAAATCATCATATAAGCCATCACACCGACCAGACCGGCCATGATGAGGATGATCACCGGCTGCAGCAGGGCCATCATCTTTTCCAGGCTCTTGCTCAGTTCGCGCCCGCAACGGTCGGCCGTACGGCGGAGGGTGCCGCTGAGGTCACCGGTGTGTTCGCCGATCCGCACCATCTCCAAAAGCTTCACCGGAAACAGCGAGGTTTTTTCCAGACCCCGGGAAAGAGAGGCCCCGTCACGCACACTGGCGATGACGTGCTCCAGCTGTTTTTGTACATACTGGTTTGAAGAGATCCGTGAAGCCAGCTCCAGCCCCTTGAGAAGCGGCAGCCCCCCGCCTGTCAGGCTGGCCAGGGTTTCCAGGAACTGGTTGTGGAAACTGGTCATCAGCACGTTGCCCACCAGGGGCAGCTTCAGGCGGGTACGATCCCAAACGGGGCGGCCGGTTTTTGAACGGCTCCACACCCAGAAGCCCAGGGCCATGAGGGCGATAACGGCCAGGATGAGCCACCAGTAGACGCGCATGAAGTCCGACACACCCATGACGATCTGGATGCCCTTCGGCACCCCGCCCTTCATGCGGGACATCATCATGCTGAGGCGGGGAATGAGAAAGGTCGTGAAGAGAATGGTCACCCCGATGGCGGAGACGAACAGGAAACCGGGGTAGATGAGGGCCACGGCCACCTGGCTGCGCATTTCACGCACACTGGCGAGATACAGGGCCTGGCGACGCATGGCCTCGGCCAGCGAGCCGCCGGCCTCCCCCGCAGCCGCCACCGCACAGTAAAGTTCACCAAACGAGGAGGAAGACTGCTTCAACGCACTGCTGAAAGGATGGCCTTCCCGGATGAGGTTGCCCAGGCGTTTGGCGATCCGGGTGTGGGTTCCCCCAGTGCCCTTGCCTTCCATGAGCTTGAGAGCCGCCTCCAGCCGCATGCCTGCCTCCAAAAGCTCGGACAGTTCCTCAGTGAAAAGCTGGAGCTGGTTGTTGCCCAGTTTGATGGGAGCGTTTTCGTCCGCCTGCTCCTCGGCCTTGGTCTTTGCCTGGGCCGCCTTGGTTCCCGGCTTGGCGTTGGCCTCGTTGATCTTGAAGGGCTGCAGGCCCTTGCCCGTCAGCTGGCGCAGCGCCGAAGCACGGTCCGGCGCATCGATGGTTCCGGAAACATCGCGGCCGGTGGCATCTGCAGCTTGGTAGGCAAAGTTGGGCATGGAAGGCGTGAGACAAGCACAGGCCGCGTTTGTTGCAAAGACGTTGTCAGCCTGACTAATTTCAATTTGTGACGGTAAGGACACTGCCCTGCCAGACCATGAGGCGGTAAGGCCCGGCCTCTGATTGGGCCGTCTCAAGCTCCGTCCAGCCACGGCTTTGGTAAAAGTGATAGGCCCGGACGTTGGAACAGAGGCACTTCAAACGCCACGGCGGCGGCAAAGAGGCGCCCAGGGAAGCAAGGAGCAGGCTGCCGACTCCCCTGCCCTGGCAACCAGGCATAACATAGAGGTGATGAATAAAGGACTCCGGTTCCCAAAGAGACAAAAAGCCCAGGATACTTCCCTGCGCTTCCACCAGAAACAGCCGTTCCCCCTGAGTATCTTTTTCAAAATCCGCGCCCGCTTTGATGGATTGCGGCATCCAGTCAGCCGCTTCCAGGCTGCTACGGTAAATTTCTGCCAG
>DASWXG010000845.1:0-7885 GCA_036405615.1 Prosthecobacter sp.
AATCTTCAACAGCATTTTCCCGTGCGTGGCGGCGTGCTGCGCCGCTCGGTCGCTTCCTGCAAAGCCGTGGATGGCGTCAGTTTCAGCCTGGGAGAAGGCGAGACACTGGGCCTCGTCGGCGAGTCGGGCTGTGGCAAGACGACACTGGGGAAGGCGATTGTCCGTCTGCTCAATCCCACGGGCGGAAGCATCCAGTTTGAGGGGCGGGACATCACGCACGCGGGGCATGGGGAGCTGCGGCCGGTGCGCCGGAACATGCAGATGATTTTCCAGGATCCGGCGGAGTCCTTGAATCCCCGCCACACCGTGCGCGACATTCTGGAGGAGCCCTTCATCGTCCAGAAGATGGGCAGCAAGGAAGAGCGCCGTGCCTGGGTGATGGACCTTTTGGACAAGGTGGGGCTGCCAGTTGCTGCGGCAGACCGCTTCCCGTTTGAATTTTCCGGCGGCCAGCGCCAGCGCATCGGCATCGCCCGCGCCATCGCGCTCAAACCCAAGCTCATTGTTTGCGATGAGCCAGTATCGGCTCTCGACGTGTCAGTGCAGAGCCAGGTTCTAAACCTTTTGTTAGACTTGCAGCGTGACATGGGGCTCAGCTATCTGTTCATTGCCCACGGGCTGAGTGTGGTGAAACACATGAGTGACCGGGTGGCGGTGATGTACCTGGGCAAGATCGTGGAAATGGCCCCGGCTGAAACGCTTTACCGCGAACCCCGGCATGCCTATACAAAGGCGCTGCTGGATGCCATTCCTGTGCCGGACCCAGCCCAGCGCCGGGCCCGCCGTCTGCTGCAGGGAGATGTGCCTTCACCGATCAACCCGCCAGCAGGCTGCGCCTTCGGCCACCGCATGAAGCACCCTCGCTGGCAGGAGAGTGTGGGCATGGACCTGTCTCTGAAAGAGATCAGCCCCGGCCATTGGGTTCAGCCTTGTCCGTGCTGCACCTAGCGCGCGTGGGCAGCCATGCTCTTTTGTGAACAGGGCTCCCGACAGCTCATTCCGGAAGCACGATCACGTAAGCGGTCTGGTTCTCTCCGGTCTTGCTGTGAGTGGCGTTCAAAATGTGGCGGCCAGGGGTGAGTTCTGCATAGCGGGCCGAGCCGTCTGCCACGATGTTCATGGTGTCGCAGCGCCAGGTGATGTCTTCTGGTGGCTCCGTTTGTAAAAACAGACGGCGGCCGCCTCCGGGGATGTCGGGGTCCAGTTTGACCACGGTTCCGGCCACAGGATTGCTGATGCGCCAGGGGCGTTCTGCGGGCTGGTCTCCGGTGGTGACAAGGTCGCCCATCCAGTTGTCCTGGCTGTGGATCCATACAGCATATTCCGGGCGGAGACGGGCCCTTCCGCGTTCATCATAGTCTTCAGCCGTGGCTGCTGGCGGGAGATGATTTGCTGAGAAAATCTCTTCCCGGCTGGTGCGTGCAGGCGGGGACTGGGCGGTCAATCTTTTCCCTGTGCGGGGGTCAATCCGCGCATGCACCAAACCTTGCGGTTCTGAATACCAGGTGCTGCCAAAGCGGTGCTTAAGCTCCAGGAAGATGTCTTTCCAAATGGGGGCGGCACCCGTCACACCCGAAACATCTTGCATAGGGGAGTTGTCGAAATTCCCTGCCCAGACAGCTACCGTGAATTCCGGGGTGAACCCGACACACCAGTTGTCGCGATAGCCTGTGCTGGTGCCGGTTTTCACTGCCGCCGGAAAGGGCAGGCGGAGAGGGGAATGCAGGCCGAAGGTGAGCTGGCGTGCCTGGTTGTCGGAAAGGATGTCGGCGATGAGATAGCAGGCTGTTTCGTCAAACTGCCTCTTGGGGTGTGCCTGCCCTGCGGCCTGAACTGAAGCGGGTTTGAGCAGTGTCCAAGGCTGGTCGTTGCCGAGCCGGGCCAGGCAGGCGTAGGCGTTCGCCAGTTCGAGCAAGCGCACGGGAGCGTTGCCGATGGTCAGGCCCAGGCCGTAATGATCGGCAGATTCGGTCAAAGTCGTCAAGCCCAGGGCTTGCAGCCGGGAAAGCAGGGTCTGTGCTCCGCCGATGCTGCTGAGCACTTTGACGGCGGAGATGTTGAGGCTGTTCCCAAGAGCTTGACGGTAGGTCATCGGACCATAGAGACGGTGGGCGTAGTTTTCCGGTTTGTAGGTGCCGGTGGGGGTGCTGTATTCCACGGGCAGATCTGCGACAATGTTGGCCGGTGTGGCTCCGCGTTCCAGGGCGATGAGATAGGTGAACGGCTTGATGGCTGAACCCGGGGAATGAGGAACCCAGGCACCGTTGATCTGGCCGCCGTCCGGATCTGAAAAGTTGCGGGAACCAGCGAGAGCGAGCACATGGCCTGTTTTGTTTTCCAGGACGACGACCGAGGCCTGGGTGACGTGCCTGTCCTTCAGGGCTGAGAGCCTCTGGGTCACAATTCTTTCCACCTGCTTTTGCAGATCCGCCCGCAAGGTCGTGCGGACGGTTTCACCCGGAGATACCTTTAGCATACCCAGAGCGTGAGGCGCCTCGAAGCCTCCGTGAAAGCGCTGCAGCCGGATCGCTTCTCCCTGGGCGACCCGCAAGGCTTCGGCATCCAGCCAGCCCAAGCTGTGCATCTTTGCCAGAATGCGCTGCTGCCGGGGCCGGATGGCATCGGCCCTCCTCAGCGGATTGTAGCGGGTGGGGGACTGGGGAATCGCGGCGAGAAAGGCACACTCCGCAGGGCTGAGATCTTCCAGAGGTTTGTCCAGGTAACCTTGGGCCGCACTGGCGCATCCTGTCAGGAGATTGCCATAACTGATGCGGTTCAGATACTCCGTGATCACCTGCTCCCTGTTCCACTCCATGGCCAGCCGCCTGGCCTGGAGCGTCTGCAGCAGCTTGATGCCCCAGCCGCGTTTGCCAGAACGTGCCGATGCCACCTTGACCAGTTGCTGATGAATGGTGGATGCGCCCGAGACAATGCGCCGGTTCCGAAGGTTGTCCCAGGCCGCCCGGGCGATGGCCAGGAGGTCCACCCCTCCATGGCTGTAGAAACGCTTGTCTTCTGCCGCCAGAGTCGCCTGGATGAAGCGCGCCGGGATGTCCTCGTACCGGAGCACTTGAGTGATGCGGTCTCCTTGCGGTGTCAGCAGCACTCGCAGCGGTTTGCCCTCGCTGCTGAGAAAACGGGGAGAGGGCTCCAGAGGTTTTTGCAAGGCGTCTGGCAGAGGTACCAGCCATGGCAGGACGAACCAGAGGCCCAGGGCCAGGAGCACCGCCGCCAGAGACAGGCGGAGGCTGTGCTTCAACCAGCGTTTGGAGGCCATGGTCAGTGGGCGGGGTGGGTTCGGGAAGCTGGCTCAACGAACATCAGTTTGGCGGAGATCACAACCGCCGGATTGTGCGGAAGAGGCGGAAATAAAAATCCCTGCCAGGGGGAATCCGGCAGGGATCTGAGATAAGCGCGCTGTCTGCCGGGAGACTTACTTCTTCTCCAGGATTTCTTCGAGGACCCGGCCGTCGGTGTCTGGCAGCTGAATGCCCAGGATGCGCGCCATGGTGGGTGCGATATCCAGATTAGCCATGCGGGGCAGAACGATGCCTTTTTTCACACCTTTTCCGGAGGCGATGAAGATACCGTCCAGTTCGGGGTCACTGTTGGGATAACCATGAGTGCCACCGTAGTCCACACTGGGCTCGGCGACTGCCTCTCCTGCGGCTCCATTGTTAAAGGCATAACCAGCCTTGGCGTAGAGGATCAGGTCTCCCATGCCCTGGTTTTCTACGGGCGTCGGCATGCCGAGCGTCGGGCCTTCATTGCCATCCATCACCTTGTCCACGCCTTCTGTTGCCGCAAAAAGTTCCTTCAGTTTGGGCAGGAGTTCCGCTTTTTTGGCAGGGTCGAGGACATAGATGAAGCACAGCCCGCCTTGGGGCATCGCGGCGACCTCACATTGGGTGATGGCATTGCCAAAGCCCTTGGCGTAACCCGCCTTTTTCAAGGCCACGTTCGGGTAGACAAACTTGGTCACTTTTTTGAAACCGTGGTCGGTGGCGATGAAGAAGGTGGTGCTCTCTCTCAGTCCTGCGTCTTCCACGGACTTTACGAGATCGCCCACCAGGCGGTCTGTGTAGGCGAGGGCGGTGTAACTGGCCATGTTGGCAGGCCCATAGCGATGGTGTGTTCCGTCTGTATTGAGGGTATGGTACAGCAGAAGGTTAGGCTTGTGGGTCTTGATGATGTGGCCGGCAGCCTTGGTCCAGGTAAGGTCGTGAAAGGCCATGTTCTTGCGCTGCGGGCCGGGCGTCATCCAGGAGACTTGCTCTTCCGTGAGCAGGCCTGCGGCAATCATTTCCTTTTCGATCGGGCGGCTGGCGTCCGGCAGTTCTTCGAAACTCCAGCTGATGGTTTCGGCGTCCTTGATGGCCACCCAGTCCACCTCGGCTGTGGTCAGGCCTGCCTTGTGGGCGATGTCATAGATTGTCGGTACATGCACCAGCCGGTTCTTGTGGACCCAAGGTTCGAGTTTCGGCGGTTTGCCTCCCTCCTGCCTCACCAGCAGTCCGTTGAAAAGCACACCGTGCTTTTGAGGATTCACCCCTGTAACCATCGTGGTGTGGTTGATCCAGGTGATGGAAGGGTTGGACACCGTCATGGCTTCTGTCTGTGCGCCCTCGGCGGCCAGTTTGCGCAGGTTGGGGACGGGCAGAGAAGGGTCTTTCCACATCCAGGCGGGGAAACCATCCAGGCTGATGAGTACAACGTGGTTTTCCTTGTTGGCAGCGGAGGCTGCGGAAAGGAGGCCAAGGGTACAGGCGAGAAGAAGCGGACGAAAAAGCATGGCCTGTAGATACGGTGGGAGACGGGCTGGTTTTCGCATTCTCCTGCCAACAAAAAAGACACAGGCCTTTCGACCTGTGTCTTTCGGATAGTGTGGAGTGGACCGCGCGCGGCGGCCTCATCATCACTCGTAGCTGGCCTGCTGGCCCTTCACGTCGCGCTTCTTGATCCAAGGCATCAGGCCGCGGAGGCGGGTGCCGGTCTTCTCGATCGCGTGCTTCTCGCCGTCTTTGAGGAGCTTGTTGAAGGTCTTGTAACCGGTTTCGGTTTCCTTGATCCACTCCTTGGCAAACTTGCCGGTCTGGATGTCCTTCAGGGCAGCCTTCATGCGCTTCTTGACGCTGGCGTCGATGATCTTCGGACCCACCTTGACGTCGCCCCACTTGGCGGTTTCGGAGATGGAGAAACGCATGCCGGCGATGCCGGACTCGTTCATGAGGTCAACGATGAGCTTCAGTTCGTGCAAGCACTCGAAGTAAGCCATCTCTGGGGAGTAGCCAGCTTCGATGAGCACTTCGAAACCTGCCTGGACGAGGGCGGCGGTGCCACCGCAAAGAACGGTCTGCTCGCCGAAGAGGTCGGTTTCAGTTTCTTCCTTGAAGGTGGTCTGGATGACGCCGCCACGGGTGCAACCCACGCCGTGAGCCCAGGCCAGGGCGATTTGCTTGGACTTCTTGGTCGGGTCCTGGTAGATGGCGATGAGGCCGGGAACGCCTTTGCCTTCCGTGTACTGGCGGCGGACGATGTGGCCAGGGCCTTTCGGGGCCACCATGATCACGTTCACGTCCTTCGGCGGGACGACGGTTTTGTAAAGGATGGCGAAGCCGTGGCTGAAAAGGAGGGTCTTGCCCTTGGTCAGGTTCGGGGCGATGTCTGCCTTGTAAACGCCACCGATTTTGGTGTCCGGCACGGCTACGAAAATGACGTCGGCCAGCTTCACAGCTTCGGCGGTGTCATACACTTTGAAGCCTTTTTCCTGGGCGACCTTGCGGCTCTTGCTGCCGGCATACAGACCGATGATGACGTTGACGCCGCTTTCCTTGAGGTTCAGGGCGTGAGCATGGCCCTGCGAGCCAAAGCCGATCACGGCGCAGGTTTTGCCTTTGAGAGGCGCCAGGCTGGCGTCTTTTTCAGTGTAGATTTTAGCGGGCATTAGTTGTGGGTCTGGTTAGAGGGCGGGCAGAGTGGTGCATGTGGGGGGGATGGTCAAGAGGGAGTTGACAGACGGTTAGGCCTTGCGGCATCGCGCCTGCGCCCGCAGAAACGCCTGCCTAACCTTTGCCGGACGCCTGAATTGACGATGAAAGCCATACTTGCGAGGTCAGGATTTTAGAAGTACATCCTTCTCATGAGACTGACCAAACGCGGGGAATATGCCCTGCGCACCATGATCCGCCTGGGTATTGCCCATCGTAACGGCGAGGGCGTGATTTCCGTATCCACCCTGGCGGAGCAGGAGCATCTGCCGTTCAAGTTTCTCGAGGCCATCCTTTTTGAATTGCGCACGGCCGGTTATGTCGAAAGCCTGCGCGGCAAGCATGGCGGTGCCCGCCTGGCCCGGCCGATGACGGATATCAAGATGGGCGAAATCGTGCGCCTGATCGACGGCAAGCTGGCCCCCATCGGCTGCGCCAGCGAGACCGAATACGAAAAGTGCACCTGTCCTGATGAGGAGCACTGCGGCCTGCGGATGCTCATGATCGACGTGCGAAACGCCATCGCCAACATTCTGGACCGCTATACACTGGATCACGTTGTGGAGGTAACGCTGCGCAAGCAGGAGCAATGTGCGGGTTCCAAAAAGAAAGCGGCCAAGAAGACGGGCAGGGCCCGCCACGCCGACCCGGCAGACGGATTCCTGGCGGTGCTGCTGGAGACCCCCGTCTGATCTGCGGCAGACGAGAAAGGTAAAGATTTTCCGTGCGGCCTTTAAATCCTACTTGCCAAGTGTAGATATTGAAGATAGGGATTAGAAGCTATGAGCCGCAACAACACCGAATCCGAAACTGATGCCTGGGTGGAAATCGTCCGTCAGAAGGTCGCCGCCATGCGTTTTGGCTCCGTTCAGATCATCGTTCATGAAGGCCGCGTGACTCAGGTTGAAAGCACGGAAAAGACCCGCCTGTCCGGGGATGTCACCGTTCTTCCCGTCCGCAAGTAGCCCTCCTGCGCCACTGTTTTTCCGAGCCCGAATCATTTATGAATCTTCTGTTCCCGCCTGCTATTCCTGCTCGCCATCGGGCTCCGGCTCCGCAGATTCCTTCTCGAATGATTCTCGAGAGCCTGCCGCCAGACCAGGGCATTTACATCCCCAAGATCGTCAGCAAGCCGCTGAAGCGCGGCCAGGGTTACAAATTCGGCATCTTTGGCGGTATTCATGGCGATGAGGAAGCTGGCACGCTGGCCATTCAGGAACTCATCCGCTGGGCCTCGGAAAAGCCCGAAGAACTGCACGACTATGAGCTGCATTTCTTCCCCATTTGCAATCCGACAGGACGGAATCTCAACATCCGCCACAACCAGAACGGCCTGGATCTGAATCGTGAGTTCTGGTACGGCTCCATCGAGCCTGAGGTGGTCTACCTGGAGTCGGAACTGCGTCGTGAAAGCTATGATGGCATCATTTCCCTGCACTCCGATGACGAGTCTGATGGCTGCTACGGTTTTGTCAGCGGCGCTCTGCTGAGCGAACATCTGCTGGAGCCAGCCCTGGAATCGGCTGGCCAGTCGCTGCCTCGCAATGACCTGCCGGTGATCGATGGCTTCCTCGCTTCGCGCGGTATCATCAAGGAAGGATATCACGGCATTCTCAGCGCCCCTCCGGAGCAGCATCCGAAACCTCTCGAAATTGTCTTTGAAACACCGGCACTAGCCCCTATGAATGCACAGGTGCAGGCTACTGTCGCTGCGGTTAAAACCATTCTGGCGGAATACCGCCAGCTTCAGGCCTACGCAGCGAATTTGTAACAGTTACCTTTCAGTGGATCACGACTTCATCACTTATCTCGTCATTGGATTTATCGCTCAGATGATTGATGGGGCCCTGGGCATGGCCTATGGCATCAGTGCATCGAGCCTGCTTCTAGGGGTAGGG
>DASWXG010000846.1:0-3106 GCA_036405615.1 Prosthecobacter sp.
ACATCGAACTGGAGGCCCGCCTCATTGACGATCTGCTGGATGTCACCCGCATCAGCCGCGGAAAACTGACAGTGCCCCCCGCCCCCTGCGACCTGCATGAGCTTCTGCGGCATAGCGAGGAAATCGTGCGCAGTGATGGCCTGGGAAGCGGAGTGGCGACACACTTTGATCTTCAGGCCAGCCACCACCATACCCGTGCGGATGCGGCAAGACTGCACCAAGTCTTCTGGAATCTGCTCAAGAACGCCCTCAAATTTACACCCGCCGGAGGAAGCGTCAGCATCAGCACCCGCAACAATGCCCAGGGCCAGTTTGTGTTCACCGTCGAAGACACGGGCGTGGGCATCCGACGGGAGATGCTGCCCAGGATCTTTCATGCGTTTGAGCAAGGCGACATCTCCGGGCAGCACCGGTTTGGCGGCCTTGGTCTGGGCCTGGCCATCTCCAAGGCCATTGTGGAAGCTCACGGGGGCAAGATCAGTGCGGACAGTCCGGGACTCGGCCTGGGAGCCTCCTTTGAAGTGACCCTGGACACCATAGATGCCGCGAAAACGGCCCCTCCGGATGCCAAACCCTCTGCCAATGGTTCACCCTCTCTGCGCATCCTTATTGTGGAAGATCATGAAGCCACCAAGACCATGATGGCCCGCCTGCTGAAGCTGGGCGGCCACCAGGTCACGCTCGCCAGCACGGTCGGAGAAGCCCATGCCTCCTATCTGGCATCGGTGTTTGATGTGGTGATCAGCGACCTTGGCCTCCCCGATGGCAACGGGCTCGACCTCATGCGGCAGATGCAGCAGGTGCGGCCGGTACAAGCCATTGCCCTCAGCGGTTACGGCATGGAGGATGACGTCCGGAGAAGCCGGGAAGCCGGCTTTTTTGCCCATCTCATCAAACCCGTCAGCATTGTCGAGCTCCGCCGCCTTCTGGACCAGATGGCCTCTTCCGCCGGAGGACTTTGAGGCCGCTTTTTGCCGCAGCCGCGAACATTTCGCCTCGCCAGTGGGGCCCAGTTCCACCCCGGAATGCTGGTTGTGTTGCAATCACCTTCAGATCTTGAAACTCGCCCCTTGCCAAGACGTAAAAAAAGCGTGAGTTGAGATCTGTTCCAACGTGCGTGAAAGCAGGCGGAGTCGCTCAACAGCCCCCTCCAGTCCAGCCTCACCTGGCAATCCAACCGGAAACGCAGGAATCAAAAGTCTCGGTAGTTCAATGGATAGAACGAGGGTTTCCTAAACTCTAAATACAGGTTCGATTCCTGTCCGGGATACCACATTAATAACCAACGATTTAGAGCGTGTTATGAACTTTGAAAAGGAGCTGTACAAAGGGTGAAACAGTAGGCATAAGCTTGGGATGGCAGCCAAGACCGTGAAACCCAAGCCTCCGTATCCCACTGATGTCAGCGATGAAGAGTGGCAGTTTTGCCGCCCTTATCTTGAACTCATGACCGAGGAGGCTCCCCAGCGGGAGCACTCCTTGCGCGATGTGTTCAACGCCATTCGTTACGTCGCCCGGGCAGGCTGTCCGTGGAGGATGCTCCCCATGACCTGCCGCCTTGGGCCATTGTTTACCAGCAATGGCAGCGCTGGATCAAAGCCGGGTGCATGGAAACCATGGCCCATGATCTGCGCATGCTTTTACGGATGCTCTCCCAAAAGGAAGCCCAGCCAAGCGCTGTGATCCTGGACGGCCGCACCCTGCAGTCCACGCCGGAGAGCGGGGCACGTGCCGGGCATGATGGCTACAAACGCAAGAAAGGCTCCAAGGTGCACATCGCCGTGGATACTCTGGGCCACTGCTGGCCCTGAAAATTACGGCGGCCAATGAGCAGGAACGCGCCCAGGTGGGAGAGCTGGCTCAGAAGCTTCAAGAAGTCACGGGCGAGAAAGTGGAACTGGCCTATGTGGACCAGGGCTATACCGGAGAGCAGCCAGCGGAGGCAGCCCAAAGCGAAGGCATCCGCCTGGAGGTGGTGAAGCTGCGGGAGGCCAAGAAGGGCTTTGTGCTGCTGCCCAGACGCTGGGTGGTGGAACGCTCGTTTGCGTGGTCGGCCCGGTTCCGGCGTCTGGCCAGGGACTATGAAAGGCTAACCACTTCCCTGGAGGGCATCCACTGGCTGGCCTTTGCCACGCTGATGCTTAACTCCCCCTTCAAAAGTTCATAACACGCTCTAAGAGTGACCGCACTCATCTCCCGACGTCCGACGGATGGCGGGAGGAGTTGATGCTTTAGCGGCCTGCGGCTTCCCGGTAGAGCTTGCGGTAGCAGTCGGCCATGGCTTCCATGGAGTAGCGTTTCAGAACGGTCTCGCGGGCGCCGGCACCACAGCGTGCAAGCAGGGCGGGGTCTTTTAAACCTGTCTCGATGCAGGCGGCGAGCATGTCCGCGCTTTGAATGTCTGACAGAAAACCGGTTAGGCCGTCTTCGATGACCTCTGCATTGCCGCAGGCGGAATGGGCCAGCACGGGTACTGCGCAAGCCATGGCTTCAAGCACGGCATTGGACAGGCCCTCAATTTCAGACGGGGCCGCCAGCAGATCCATGGCCCGGTAGTATTTGGGAAGGTCGTTTTGATGCCCGGCCCAGACGAGGCGGCGGGCATGAGGATGCGCCTTCATGGCCGCGATCAGGCGTTCGCGGTCTTCGCCGCCATCGCCCACCACCAGGAGATGAAGTTTGGGCCACTGCGGGGCCAGTTTTTCAAAGGCGTCAAAGAGCATCTCATGACGTTTAAGAGCGACGAGCCGGCCCACGATGCCGATGACCAGGGCATCGGCCGGGAGGCCTATCTCCTGCCTGGCAGCAGCCCGGTCTTCAGCGGGGGAGAAGCGCTGGCTGTCCACTCCGTTGGGGGTCACAACCACCTGTTTGCGCGGGTCCAGGCCCAGGTCCTGCAGGTTGTCGCGGACGCTGCTGCTGACGACATGTACACTGCGGCAGAGTTTGAAGAGCCAGCGCCGCTGCCGCATGCGTTTGGGCGTGAGATCCTGGGGCTGCAACTGGCCGTGTTCGCCGTGGACGATGGGGTGCGTCAGGCCGCCTGCGGTGGCGAGCACGGCATAGATAAGAGTGCCCAGATTGTGCGAATGGATGACCTGCGCAC